>NZ_JBHIMA010000020.1:0-2500 GCF_042193775.1 Bartonella sp. OD88NMGDW
AACGATAAGAGAATGACAGCAGATACAGAACCACCCTTACGTTTTTTTTCTGTCTGTTCCGATACACAAGTTAGCAAACCTGATAAAAACCAAGATTCTACTGCAATGGATACATAACTTCTACTACCAGCTACGGATGAACAAGAGCTTTTTTTCAAGTTACTTTGAGAGGCATCAGAGAATTTTTGAGAGGAATCTAGGTTAAGCGCTATTTTTTGCACTCTATTGTGAACAAACAGCAGCAAGTGGCATGTCTATATGGGGCATTGCATTTTTTAGAGAGGGAATATTTTCAAGCCACCCCATCCCCTTGTCATATTTTTATAGTTTTTTAGGCAGTTTGTACGTTTTATTCTTCTTCCATAGTGCTCTCGCAATTTCTAAAAAGCCCTAAGCCTATACAGCTAAAGGGGGAAGTTTGAGTGAAGGGTTATTCTATAACATTTTCGCTTACGTACATTTTTATATTTTCACGTTCTACTATGGTTGCAGAGTGATGTTTAGATGTGATTTGATTTTTATGGAAGTTATTAGTTTTGGAACTTTGGTTGCGGGGGCAGGATTTGAACCTGCGGCCTTCAGGTTATGAGCCTGACGAGCTACCGGGCTGCTCCACCCCGCGTCACATATTTTAGAACAAGATTTTTTTATTGTCTACTCTGAGTATTGAGCATTGATCTGATTACATTTTTATTTTTGAATTGTTATCTATCATGCCTTTAGCAGACCTGGCGGCGACTTACTCTCCCGTGCCTTAAGGCAAAGTACCATCAGCGCTGGAGCGTTTCACGGCCGAGTTCGGGATGGGATCGGGTGCGTTCACTCCGCCATAACCACCAAGTCAGCAAAAAGCATGAATGATGAGAAGCTGGAAATATTTCTGTTATTTTAAGAATGGATATAGGAAATGAGAACGATCAAGTCGATCGAACGATTAGTATCAGTAAGCTTCATGTGTTACCACACTTCCACACCTGACCTATCAACGTGGTGGTCTACCACGGTTCTCAGGGAATACTCGTTTTCAGGTGGGTTTCCCGCTTAGATGCCTTCAGCGGTTATCCCTTCCGTATATAGCTACCCTGCTATGCGGCTGGCGCCACAACAGGTCCACCAGAGATACGTCCATCCCGGTCCTCTCGTACTAGGGACAGATCCTGTCAATATTCCAACACCCACGGCAGATAGGGACCGAACTGTCTCACGACGTTCTGAACCCAACTCACGTACCGCTTTAAATGGCGAACAGCCATACCCTTGGGACCTGCTCCAGCCCCAGGATGCGATGAGTCGACATCGAGGTGCCAAACAACCCCGTCGATATGGACTCTTGGGGGTCATCAGCCTGTTATCCCCGGCGTACCTTTTATCCGTTGAGCGATGGCCCTTCCACACGGGACCACCGGATCACTATGACCGTCTTTCGACTCTGCTCGACTTGTCAGTCTCACAGTCAGGCAGGCTTATGCCATTGCACTCAACAAACGATTTCCGACCGTTTTGAGCCTACCATCGCGCGCCTCCGTTACTCTTTAGGAGGCGACCGCCCCAGTCAAACTACCCACCATACACGGTCCCGAATCCGGATAACGGACTGCGGTTAGACATCCATATCGGTAAGGGTGGTATTTCAAGGATGACTCCACAAAGGCTAGCGCCCCTGCTTCAAAGTCTACCACCTATCCTACACATACAGACACAAATGCCAGTGTAAAGCTATAGTAAAGGTGCACGGGGTCTTTCCGTCTAACCGCAGGAACCCCGCATCTTCACGGGGAATTCAATTTCACTGAGTCTACGTTGGAGACAGCGGGGAAGTCGTTACGCCATTCGTGCAGGTCGGAAC
The DNA here is from genome assembly GCF_042193775.1 of Bartonella sp. OD88NMGDW. Taxonomy (NCBI): domain Bacteria; kingdom Pseudomonadati; phylum Pseudomonadota; class Alphaproteobacteria; order Hyphomicrobiales; family Bartonellaceae; genus Bartonella; species Bartonella sp. OD88NMGDW. The sequence continues at coordinate 1,847 of NZ_JBHIMA010000020.1, forward strand.
TTACCCGACAAGGAATTTCGCTACCTTAGGACCGTTATAGTTACGGCCGCCGTTTACTGGGGCTTCAATTCAATGCTTGCACATCTCCTCTTAACCTTCCAGCACCGGGCAGGCGTCAGACCCTATACGTCGTCTTGCGACTTCGCAGAGCCCTGTGTTTTTGGTAAACAGTCGCTACCCCCTGGTCTGTGCCACCCTCTAACGGTTGCCCGCTAAAGGGTCACGCTTCTTCCGAAGTTACGCGTGCAATTTGCCGAGTTCCTTCAACGTAGTTCTCTCAAGCGCCTTAGTATTCTCTACCAGTCCACCTGTGTCGGTTTGGGGTACGGTCTATATGTGGGAGCTATTTCCTGGAACTGCTTCACTGCAAGATCAATCCAATAAGATCTTACAATATACGCAATCCGTCACTACCCACAGGTCCACGAATATTAACGTGGTTCCCATCGACTACGCCTTTCGGCCTCGCCTTAGGGGCCGACTCACCCTGCTCAGATTAACTTTAAGCAGGAACCCTTGGACTTTCGGCGAGGGAGTCTCTCACTCCCTTTATCGTTACTCATGTCAGCATTCTCACTTCCGATACCTCCAGGAGCTCTCACGAGTCTCCCTTCACAGGCTTACGGAACGCTCCGCTACCACTTACTCAATGAA
>NZ_JBHIMA010000021.1:0-6985 GCF_042193775.1 Bartonella sp. OD88NMGDW
AGGGCGCCAAAAACACTGCAACTAAAGCCACAAAAACAGCCTCCAATATGGGGTGGTGGGGCTTTTTAGGCAGTCTGGTAGGCGCCATTATTTCCAGTGTTTTTGGCTATTATGGTTATAGAAGCCGTAAGGACACTTTCATGCTTTAAAACGTCTACCTCTAAAGCAAATACATAAAAAGCTGCACGCATAGTGCAGCTTTTTTTGCAAAATTTCCTTGATTTTTCATGCTTTTCAACACAACCAAATTTTTCGACATCCACGTAAAGCTTTTATAATCACGAGAAACAAGCTTAAAAATAAAAGATTTTTTTCAACAATTCTATTTACTTATGTTTTTTCTTTAAAAAATTTCTTAGATGAAATGTTGACTCCATCGATTATATATATGCGTTACAGCGCAATAAATATGCAACTATTGCTCTATTTTTGCCATTTAAGCAAAACGAATTTCGCAGAAAAATATTCCTACACAATCAACAACTTTTCTTAATATGGAAAGCATATCAATCTTACATCTCATGTAAGAGGGAGCATTATGCGGTTAACATTTCATCCACACATAATATGAGAGAATAAGGTGAAATTCCTCTGGTACAAAGGAAATACCAGCCTACCAAATTATCTATTCTCAACAACGCGACACGCTCACCGCCTCAATACCAGTACTTTAGTTTGAGTATACGAACACAATTTACATTTTAGATTAAATGTATCAAATAAATAGTGAACACAAAATCTATGAATAAACAACGATTTAACTTTACACGCTTCAAACAAAGAACCAAATTCTATAATCATGCGTTATTATTTTTTTTTGTAAATATTTTTATACAGAGATCAAAAATCTTACTATTGCTTTCAATACAAGAAACCTACATAAACAATTTCATCTTGATAAACACAACATGCTATATAAGCTCGATTCTATTGATGCTTATGAACACAAGTCTATAAAGCAGATTGAAGTTGCCTCTATTGAAGTAAAAGATGGGCAAGAAAAACTGTATCTTATTGTGGAAAGCAGAAGTATTTTCGAAAACATGTTGCACGATCTGGAAAAAGCGAAAATCCATTGCGGTCGTGAACATTTCAAAGCTTTAGGAGAAAATACCCAATATATTGTTTCTGATAATTATGAAACTTTTATCGATCAAGCACTTCAAAAAGATACCATAACAACTTGAAAAAATGTTTGAGCAATGGAAACAGCCCTCCCCTGTTGTTTATAAAATGCAACTTTTTCCTGCTCTATAATTTACAAGCTCTTCCTTATAACCGATTTTAATTTTTATTAAACGATTAAGAGATCGTCGAACATTTTCCAGAAAAGGCTGCACATTTAAGAAAAGAAAATTGTAAACTATTGAGAATACATTTGCCCCCAAACAATCATTTAATTATAAAAAATGACACATAAACACACATTGAATTTTTCAGTCAATAATTTGATTTATAAAGCTTTTAAAGCATTTTCCATATTAAATAATAAATGTAAATGGAGCAGGCATGCACATCTCGTGTAGGTTCTGCTTTTGCTCTTATGCAGATTGAGTTGACGGCAAATAGACTCCTCGATAAACTCATTGACATCAGCTTAACTGATGGCTTCATTTTGGAGGAAGAAGGGTTGTACACAAGGGGACCATCAGCGCTTCCAATCACATTTATCCCAATATCAAAACCACAGCCATCACAAACACATGTTAATTTTTAAAAGTCTGTGAATGGGGCGGGGACAATATTTTAAAGAATATCAACAGGGGGCATAATAATGCAAAAGGTGGATTCCTATACCAAATCAGAAAGGTATGTAATATATACCGTAATTATTTCCAGCATACTCCCCTTGCTGGACGGAAGCATTGTTAATGTCATCCTTCCTGACCTTGCGCATTATCTTTCAGTAGAGGAAAATAATATACAATGGGTTGTAACATCCTATTTTCTGGCCACCGTGCCAGGATTGTTGATAGCAGCTTTTGTTCAGGGGAGAATAGGTATCAAAAGAACTTGGTTTCTTGCAAGCTTCATTTTTATGCTTGGATCACTGGGGGTAGGATTAAGCTATAATTTTCCAACCATTATATCTGCCCGTATCGTTCAAGGTTTCGGGACCGGTCTTTTGCTACCCCTTAGCCAAACCATTATTGCCTTACAATTTGGACAGACACGAGTGCGCCAAGCCATGGGCACCATAGCCGTACCAACAGTTTTCGCTCCTGCCTTTGGTCCGCTGGTAGGCGCCTCGCTTGCTCAGTATGTGTCTTGGCGTTTGTTATTTTTTATCAATATTCCGCTTATTTTATTGGCACTCACCATTGGAGCAAAACATTTAAAGAGCAACGAAACAACAAAAACAAAATTTAACTTATTTGCATTTTTAGCATTTTTCATATCGCTTATTTCGTTTTTCTATCTCACAGAAGCCAGAAATATAAAGAACAACACCTCCGTATATATCCTAGCACTTATAGCGATGATATCTCTCATATTGTTCATTGTTTCTAATCAGAAAGCAAAAAACAAATTAATCGTCTTTAGCGGATTTCAAAATGCGCGCTACACATTACTCATGATCATGGGGCTTGTTGCTTCATTTCTTTTTTATAGCTTCCTCGTTTATTTTCCTTTAGCCGTTGCCATGGAAAAAGCCCATGAAAATAGCCTTCTCATCATCGGCGCAGTCCTTGCTCTACAAGGGGTAGGTGCATGGATCGGAAGGAAATTTATTTACCAAAAATGGAAAGAAAAAACTCCCTTTTTCATGATAGGAATTGGTTTGGTGATATCAAGCTTTGGATTATTATGCTTCGGCTATAATATAAGCATGGATGGGCTTGGATTCTTGCTAAGAGGCATAGGGCTTGGCATCACCACCATTGTCTGCCTTTCCGCCCCTATCCAATATGTCAACAGCTTATACGTCAAAGATACAGCAGTTATCACACGCATATTACAGCAAATAGGCGGAGCCTTGGGGGGTGTATTCGCTGGATTTTTGATCCATTCGCTGACAGAAGAATATCTGTCCTTAAACCAAACATATCTCATATTCTTTATATTCTCTATCGCTGCATTTTTACTGTTTTGCCTTGCATTCTCCTTGTCGCATAAAGAAAAGGGCTCCGATTTATGATATGCTTTGTTTGAACGCCTTCTCAATAACATTTGCAACGACATATAATATCATAGAGCAGTTTACCACTTTTCGAGAAACCAACACACTGAAACCTTGACCACAGCCTTCATCATTTTTATGAAAGGACACTAAACCGACAAGCTCCTTAAGCTCTAAAATTTGGCCATCTCCAATAACATGCGGTGTTTATCAACATCATACTTGCTTTGTGCTCTTGGACACCTCTCAAAACCTCTTGAAATATGGGATTCTCTGTTGGTATCTTTGCAAATATCCACGAAATTAAGCACGCATTTCAATGCGGAATAGTCCCATAAACACGCTAACAGACACCCCTACAGCACCAGCATAGAATATGGCATCCCGCGCGCCCGCCCCCCCAAATGCTGATCATCTTCTGCCACGCATCGCGATGTAGAAAATAGCAACGTGCTGCAAACTTGGCGATGTTATTCATCTCATTTAAACCTCATTGAATTGCTATGCTTGCATAACCGCAACAGGTTCAAATGAAGATGAAGCGACAAAAACATCTGATAAAGCAGCATCTCTCTCCATTCCATTGTGAACTGTCAACAGAAATCTACCCCTCTTTAATAAAAAAGCCTTCTCTCATTGAGGGGAAAATTTTTAAAAATATTGAAAATCATGATGCACGATGACAGACAGCAAACCATCTCTAAAAAGGCTGTTTTTTACTTTTACAGTGTGCTCTGAGATTTCTCTAACATTTTCCTGCCTTTAGATTTTCCTTATAAAATTTACGGACAAAAGAAGCTTTTCAGAACTCTTTTACACATAACTTCATTGCTTCAAGCTCCCTTACAGGCACGATAAACGTGTATATTTCCATCACGACCAAATACGCGAGATTAACAGCGGATATCATGAAAACAGCCTTTTTATAGAAAACCGTAAGCTTTAACGGAATAAACGAAATTGGTAAACCAATCCCCTGCCCACTCATTACTCTCTACCGGTTATGCGAACAAAGAGCGCCATCTACTCTTTCTGACAAGCAAAAAACACACACAACATTTGGTAACATACCACTGTTGAAATTCTTGTCACAAAACCTTCCTTATTGTCATGTCAGAGATTATGCGCATTGCCTGCTTCTCATCTCCAATAAACAATCTGCCAATAAAGAATGTTATTGCAGTTACGATAATACAAAATTATACTTCTATTCTCATTCTATATTTTTCGAATTATCACACATTATCCACCCCCTTCACTGTTATAACAATGAAAAGAGAAAAAATTAAAACACAATATGGCATTTCTCTTTCACAAATCTTATATAAGCCACAAAATTGTTGCGCGACTTTCTATGCAAGGTCAAGCAATAAAATCATACTCTAAAAACCACTCCACACACCACTTTTTGATATTATAAAGCCATAAAATGCAATTATCGTCTCCGCAAAAAATATCTCAGAAAAACAAAATCCCTCCTGCAATCATTGGACTACTTCCTCCAATGTTTGCATACCATTATACGTGTAAGGAGTTAGATGACTTGTTTATTGCATCATTTGCTCCTTCTGAGATTCCAGAAGGTACAAAACGCGAAAAAGTTAAAGCATGGCTACGTGCAATCAATTCTCAATGCGAAGAACCACTTGAGTTCCTTGGTAACCTGCTTAGTTATTTTATGGAAAAAGAATATTATGATCCAGACTCAAGCGGATTAAATCCATCATTATATGAAAAAATTTTACAGTTACAAAAAGATAAACGTAAAATTTTAGAAACGTTAAAGAAAGATGGATTGGAATATCAGCGTGGACGATATATTATCAAGAAGGGACTGACCTTCACACACGAATTGCAAAAAGCTGGTCTCCTCTCGATGGAAGAGCTAAAAAAACTTATTGCAGAGAAAGAACTTTCAGCAGTAGAAATCGAAATAAATAGAGCATTAGAAAATATAGAAAAAGATCCAAGGGAGGCAGTTCTATTTGCAGCAAATCTGTTGGAAGCCTCTTGCAAAGCTTATCTCGACCACCATTCTATCCCATATGCAGAAAACGCCCGTAATAATCTGCCTGCTTTATGGGAAGAAGTCGTTAAGAAAGCTAAGATCCATCCCGAAGATATGAAGCAAGAAAACTTAAAAAATCAAGATCTAGATGCAAATGACTTAAAAATGATCACATCCGGTCTGTATCAAGTTGTGCATGGTACTATGAATTTAAGAAACAAGAAAGGTGCAGCGCACGGCCGCTCAAAAAAGGATTTTGAACTAATCAATCTCAAACCTCGCCATGCGCGTTTAACTTTTAATGCCGCCCATTCCCTCTCAATTTATATCTTAGAGCTCATGGATCAGCCATAATAAATAAAGAGCACTATTCTTACATGCCATAACCATTTTCTCTTTACAGGCTTTTTGCTACCAACATAATGCTTTACCCTCTACAAAACACTCTTTGCAAATAATCGGGGTATCGTTACGATCATAGGCATTTTAGGTTTTGTCTTTTAAGACAAAAGGCTAGCAAAGCCTCCACTCCACGCATGTTTGTCTTTTTTATCCCAAAACAACATCATTTTCATCAAAAGCCTATCATAACATTTTATATTTCGAGCTAAGAGCAAGAGCAAATTTTCTTAAATCATTTTCTGGAAGCTTTTTCACCTTCTCCAGATGCTTTTAATTCTATAAGAAAGCAGCCCCTAGGTATTGTTAGCAATTAAAAAATAGGCAAGATTGGACTACAGTAGCAGGCCCTTTATGTTGATTTTTCTTGAAGGTTTCTGCCCCTTTAAAAAGATTGTGTGCCATGACGAAGAGTTTGGCTTGCGTTTTTCATTGGAAGCAAGTTTTGTAGCTTTTTTATGATATTAAGATAGAGGTAAGTTGGAAGCGTTTTTTTCACCTTCTCGCCATTTTTTATGTATGAGTGGAGATGTTCCGTTTTTTCTCAAGCCAAATTGCAGATATAAGACAGTTTTTTTTCTGAAAGACGAGGATATCTGAAAGTTTTGGAGAGGACTTTGATTATTTTTGGTTCTGTTTGTAGGATTTTTTGGGTCTTCTGGAATAAGATCGTGAACGATTAGTTTCAGAAAAGGATTGGGAAGTTTGCATTTTAGAGAGGCAAAGCTCAGTTTTCAAATTTCAAACTCCAACAACATGTTTTTTAGCTTATTTTTAAGCATCTAGAATGAAGGTTTATTTTAATAAGTTCTCTCGTGAGGGACGAGATGATAGCAATAAGACTTTTCCTCATATAGCAACGCTGCTTGGCAAGGATGCAACTTGGATGTGATATAGACGGACAAATATAATATGAGTGATGGTGCATTGTAAGTTTTATAATACAAATCATCAGATCAAGAAAGAAGATATTGATAGTTTTTATAGTAGTCAGTGGGAAAAAAATCCTCACCTGTCATATTCTTATCGATAGCACTCGAAACAGAGTGGAGTGATAACGCTTCTCATATTTTTGCAGTCCAAGAAATCCAGATTCAAAGGATTAATCTGTTTGATTGAGAAAACAGTCAAATAGATTTGAGTCCTTTTGAAGAAAAAGGAGAAGCTACGCTTAAGAAAAAAAACCGAAAAAGCTTTTAGATCATCAACAAGAAGCGCTTAAAGCTTGTTCTGTGAGGGGTTCTAAAAGAAGCAGACTGTTGCGAATTGATTATGGCGTGTAGGACGAGAAAGACCTTACTAGTCTTAAAGATAGCAGAAACTCTTGCTGGGAAAGGCAAGCGTATTTTATTTTTTGTACTCTCTCTTTTTAATATCCCAAACGATAAGAGAATGACAGCAGATACAGAACCACCCTTACGTTTTTTTTCTGTCTGTTCCGATACACAAGTTAGCAA
>NZ_JBHIMA010000022.1:0-6874 GCF_042193775.1 Bartonella sp. OD88NMGDW
TTGCTGTCTTTAAAGCATTCTCTGTTTGCTTTTGCCGTTCGCTTTGCTTGCCAAGGTGAAATGCCTTGGCTAAAGCCGCTATAAAGCAAAACTTCTCGAGACAGATATCATTGGTTCTGGAACACCGATACCTCTTAATTTTTTCAAGAAAAAAAACAAAACGCGGCGTAACTTACACAATGTTTGGAAAAAAGAAATCTTGCCTCATGGTTTTATCAAGGGTAGGAGTTTTCCAAAGCGTGTTGATTTTAAAAAGATGAAGAGTAATGTTTTTCAAAGAGTAGACGGAGGTAAATTCCCCATTGCAAAACAAGAAGGATCATCAATTGCTGGAGTGATGTCCAAACCAGAAATCACAAATTCTATCGCACAATATGCCAGTGAAAGATTAACTAAAAACATACAGAGACAACTTAAACGTCAAGAATACGGTGCTAATAAGAAAGCTAAATAATGTTCTCAAGCTTTATCTACCTATCCCATATCCTTATAAGTTTATGCATTACACACTTTGATTGCAATTTTAAAAACAAATTATCACTTATGCTTTGTTTTTTTTATAAAAAAGTCAATAAAATCAATATAAAAGATACTTCCCAGCGAATTAGCTTCGTTACGGGGCAGGCTGCGTAAACTATCGCTAGCGACAGAATTTTCAAATTAACTGTACATTGTACACTTAACTCATTGATAAATAATTATTTCAATATGCACACTGTACAGTATATAATTATTTTGAGATGGAAATTATTTTTATTCTCGACATTATTGCGTCAATGTATATTTTTGAATCAGGTGCCTAAGAAACACCTTAAATCGATAGCGGATAGATTACCGACACAATCTCTTCTCCGCACATTAGAGACTTTGACTCATTATATGCTACATGCATATAATGGATTTGTCGGGTGTAGTTACGCTATACAATACTCTTTATGGGCCAAGCGTAACGACGGATTATCGACCGTGTTTCTTAGCGCTCAGCATTCTTCTGGAATGTCAATAAGGAACCTTAATCGATAGGATTTCACTATGAACACTCTTATAGAAATTAAAGAAATGGTTATTGATAGAGAAGCTGTTCAAACCGTCAATGCTCGTGATTTGCATGAATTTTTGGAAATTACATCAAAATTTGCAGACTGGATTAAAAATCGTATTATAGAATGCAAATTTCGAGAAAATATAGATTTTATAGTTTTTTCTAAAAATTTAGAAAAAGATTGCCTAGCGTAAAATACCACAATACATTAGGCATGGCAAAACACCTTCAATGATCGAGCGTAATGATAAAGGTCATTAACCAAAAGAGTATTTTATCGAATGTGAAAAGCTTGCAAAACAAGTAGCGACACCGCAAATCGATTACTCCAAGCCCGAAGCATTACTTGGCATCTTGATTCAACTACAAAATCAAATCGAACAGAAAGATAGCATCATTGCAGAATTAGCATCCAAAGCAGACGCGCTTGAGAGCTTAAAATCTTCTGATGGTTTGTTCAGTCTTATTGAAGGGGAAAAATCCTTGAAGTACGACCAAAGGACTTAACAGATTACTTGCGTAAACATGATTGGGTGTATCGCCGTGTTCCAAGTAATCCATTATACCCTATCAGGATAAAATCAAGAAAGGATTTATGGATTATCCTGCTATCACTATTCAAAGACCTAATGCTACAGAAAAGGTACTGCCTTCAACAAAAATTACACCAAAAGGATTAGCATATTTGAGAGAACAAATCTTTGGGGGTGTGCAATGAAGGTAGATACCAATTTTTTATGCGATTTATGGATAACGTTGTTTCACTTTGTTAATTGTGAATATGTAGATAACAAAAATTGTAGTGCTCTGGTCGACATCATGGGCATAGTAGAAAAAGCTTTGATTTTAGAACTTCAAGATGAGGTGCCGAATATTACAAAGATTCTTGCAGTTCTTACAGGTTTTGGAACTTCAGAACTACCGCATAGCATGAATCCGTTATTGCAAACTTATGCTCCTACTTTGGAAAGTCCTGTTGTAAAAGCTGCTTAACTTAAAAACACAACTCCCCTCCCCGTTCTCAAAATGGGGAGGTGGTTTAAAGATCAAGTTTTGAATAGGAGCCAAGACATACTAAAACCAATCGATCTTGAGCAATCAAGCGATAAATCAACACTAAGTCAGGTCGAATATGACAATCTCGATAATTGCTCCAATTCCCAGTCAATGCATGATCATGATATCGAGGTTCTAAAGGCTGGTCATTTGCTAATGCTGCAATGATTTGGCGCAAATCAATATCTAAAAGATGCCGATACCATCCCTTCATTTCACGCTTGAAATCACATTTGAAGATAGTGGTGCGTTCAATCGTCCACATATAGATCATCAAATAATTCGTCTACGGAATGAAACTTTTTTAAGTTGCCTTCATCTAATTCCGTAAAAGCCGCTATGGTTTCCGCATTGGGTTGAAACAAGAAGAACGGAATAGATTTATCTTGTGCAATACGCGTCATCAACACTCTCACAACATCACTTACTGATAAACCTGAAGCTTGAATAACTTGATTAGCGATATTTTGAATTTCTTCTGGTACACACGCCTAAAGCATACGACTAGCTGCCATAATGATCTCTCCTCTTGTAACTGTATTCCAGTGCAATACAAGTGGAGTTTAATTTCAACCGCAAAATATTTGGCTTATCTGATACGCCGAAAACCCCATTTCTCAATATGGGAAGGAAATCAAGGCAAGGCGAAACTATGAATAAGAAGCATCGTGAGGGGATATCGGTTCGTGCGTTTGCAAAAAAGATGCGTGTTTCACATAATGCAGTGGTTTCTCGGATAAAGACAGGCAAATTTGATGCGGCTCTTTTTGAAGATGGTTCTGTCAATGAAGCCGTTGCAACAAGCAAATCCAACAAGCACCCTACCCCATTTTTAGCGCCTGATGGACAACCGCGAACAAATATCAAACAAACCTCTACAGAGGATGCCAATGAATACAAGATAAAACTGGAGCGAATGCAAGTTGCGCTTGAAAGCGAAAAGATTGCCCTTGAACGCTTACGCGAAACAACCGTTGATCGAGAAGAAATGAAAAAGGCAGCGCGTGAGTTTGGAAGAGTACACCGTGATGCCATGTTGAATTTTCCTCATCGTTTTGCTGCAAGCATTGCTGCACAAGTTGGATGTGATGCCGCCAGCCTTATTGGTGTTATTGATTATTACATGGGCACAGCTTTGCTTGAGGGGGTTAATATTCCAGTACCTTTCATGATCCTCATTCTCCAGAGTTAGAGAACTTGCAAGAAACGAATAATGGATGAAAATACAGTCGAAGAATTTTTCGCCAATGCCAATGACGCACGACAACCAGACCGTCTGAAGCAGATCAACGCGCCGTGATTACAGCACGCTTATGCACTGTAAAAGCTTCTGAACTGCTATGGACAGATGCCATCACAGATGAGCAAAAGAAAGCAGCCATTCAGTCTTTAGAAGACAAAAACAACATTCTATTGCGATAGGAGAATGCGCACATGGATATGAACTTTTTTAAACATGATGCTTTCTCAAGCATCACAATGATGAAAGCCATCGAAAACTATGAGTTTCAACCGGGGCTTATTAGTTCTCTTGATCTTTTTGAGGAAGTGGAAACAAGCACCACAGTGGTTGGTATTGAACGGCGTGATAATACATTTTCGCTTATTCAAACCAGTGAACGCGGGGCACCTTTGGCAGAAGGTGATAGAGAGGGTCGTAATCTTCGGTTTTTCAAAACAACACGGATTGCCAAAAGTGATACGGTGAAATCAGAAGAAATCCAGAACCGTCGTGAATTTGGGACAGAAGATCAGTTAGAGACAGCAATGAAATATATTGCCAGAAAACAAAAGAAACTGATTTCTGAAATTGAATTGACATGGGAGAATATGCAACTCGGCGCCGTTCAAGGGGTGGTTCTTGATGCTGATGGCTCTGTTATTGTTGACTGGTACAAAGAATGGGAAATCACACCACCAAAGCCCATTGACTTTAAACTAAATGTTGAGACAACCAATGTTGCTGACAATGTTGACCAAGTCATTATGAGGATGATTGAGGCTTCAAAAGGAGCATTTTCTGATCGTTCACGGATTATTGGTCTTTGTGGAAATAAATTCTTTTCCAAGTTGAAAAACCATAAAACAATTCGTGAGACCTATTTAAACACAGCCTTAGCACAGACACTCAATAGCGCTGGAGGTGTTGCAACACCAAGCGCTCTTGGCTCGGGGAGCTTTGGCAGTTTTGACTTTGCGGGTGTAACCTTTATTGATTACCGGAGTATTCACAACTATAATGTAAGTGCAAAGGCTGGAACCAAACGCGCCATAGGAATTAAGCCTGATGAATGTCAATTCTTCCCTGTTGATGCGCCTGGTGTATTCCAAAAAACCTTTGCTCCTAGTGAAAGCTTGGATTTTGCCAACACGGTTGGAAGACCTCTCTACACGATGCTAATCGTCGACCACGACCGTAATGCATGGGTAAAACCGGAGGTCTATAGCTATCCGCTTTACATCTGTACACGCCCTGAAATGCTGTTTAAAGCAGTGATTGGAGCGAAATAATATGCGATGGCACGAGCTGCTAAACCAAATGGTTAAAGATGTACGCAACACTTTTGGGCAGCCCATCATCTACACGCGAAAGGACAACCAGCAATCTTTTCGTATCACAGCGATTTACGGCATTAAACATTCGGAATCGGACACTGGGGGCAGAATCCCCACCACAATTGCAAGAAAGGAACTTGATCTTTGTATCAATGATATCGGGGGAATACCACCAAAACCTCAAGATAGTATTGTGGTCCTCTCTCCTGAAAACAGCAAAGCGCCCTCTTCTCAAGAGCACTTCACTGTCACAGATGTCCAAGCCTCAGAATCTAGTATGTATAAGCTTATCTTGCGGGAGATAAAAAATGGACGTATCTTTATCTTGTGTGTTTAAAAATTAATAAGGCTGCCCAAGAGCCCGAATTACTGCTACAAACCTTGGATTTGGAATGGCACTAAATCGGTAACTCCATGGTGAGCCAGTACGGTGACTGATGTGACATCTTTGGTATGTTATAGTGACTGATGCAATTCCTGCCCAAGTAGTCCTTTCATTATCTTCAGGGCTTACAAATACAATAGCTTGGTTTGTTACTAAAAGACGTCCTAAAGCTGGAGTCTTTTCGCCAATATTGAAGGTAACGCGTTCTTGAACTCCCAACAGTTTTTCATTTTTTGCTAAACGATAATCATATTCACTTGCGTCAAGTTCTTGAAACATTTCACATGCTTCCTCAAAATTAGAGGGAGGAATATCTGATTGCCACAAAGCAACTTCTTGCTCAAAGTTTTTTTCCTTTTTCGCCTCACGATAGGCAATAATAACAAAAATTAAAACAATAAGAATGGGTAGTAATAACCATGGTGTAATAGTTACTGTTACCACAATGCCTCCACTCAACAGAACACAAAGGAGAAAGATCTGTACCCTCTTTTCTAACCGCTTTTTTTCAAGTTCCGGCGACATTTTATTAACAACTGATAAATCAGAAGAAGGGTGGATATGGGGGGGAGGTATTAAAACCTGCTCTGAAACTTTTTCTTTAAAACGTTTTTTGCGTTTATCTTGCCAATGAACAAAAATAGACAAAGCAATACATGCAAAGAAAATTAACCTGAACCATCCCCAAAAACCTAGACCATCATTTTCGTCTGACTTTTTGTCTTGAACATGGATACTTTGCTTATCAGTATTCTCAGGTAGTACATGTTTCACGCTTTCATTTTGAGTAGCAACATATGTTAATAAAGTCGAGGAGGAGGAAAAAATTTCATTATTGTATGTAACTTGATCTGGTTCGAGTTTGTGCAAAAAAAACGCACCTAATATTGCAGAGCCGAGAAATAATAAAACTCCAATACCAAGAGTTTTCAATCCGTTTTTCCGCCATTTTTTTATACACACTAAAACAAGTCCGACAAACATCACTGGGAATAATAACAAGCATACGATCACCGCAATTGTATCAAGCGTATTGAGCATTATTTTCCCCTTCACTATAAATAAAAAACTAAGCCGAAAAATTTAAAGTGAGTCGACAAATAAAGTAAAGATGTGCTTATAATTTTAGAAAAAAGTGATATTACTGCGTGACATTATTACAGCGATATGAATAATCGAATCAGGTACCTAAGAAACACTTTAAAGCAATGAGCGAACGGATTGCTGGAACAATATCTTCTTCGCCAATTAAAGTTTTGACTCGTTGTATGTTACACCCATATAATGACTTTGTAAGATGTAGTTACACTATACAAGACCCTTTTACGGGGAAAATGTAACGGACGAGCTAGTTGCCCATGTTTCTTAGCACCCAGAGCTCTTTTAGAGTGTCATTAAGAAACGTCTAACAACTAGGAGTCCTTTATGAATACCCTTATAGAAATTAAAGAACAAATTATTGAGCAGGATACCGTTCAAACGGTAAATGCTCGTGAGTTGCATGCATTTTTGGAGATAAAATCCGATCTCATTGGTAGCTTGTGAGACGGCATCAAAAGCAAGTGGCAAGCCCTGTCCGAATGGTTTAGCGGCATGATAAGCAAATTAACCAGCTGGATGCCTAATTGGATGAAAAAAAAGCTAGGCTTTAATGTTTCAATCAACAAAACTTCAACCCAGACCATTAAAACCTTTACCGATGAAAGCAATGCACGCGCAAAAAGAATGCTGGATACAGTATTGGTTACAAATACCCCGCCTGAAAAACGCAAGAGTGGTTTTAATACAAGTGTCGTTGAAACAGGACAAATGCAGGCAACAAATAAAGTGGGTGC
>NZ_JBHIMA010000023.1:0-6618 GCF_042193775.1 Bartonella sp. OD88NMGDW
CATGCTTCATTTGTCTTTTTCCATAAAATAAACAGCAAATTTCACTATTTTGCTGATCTGATCTCTCTCATGGGCTGTGGATAAACAGCGTTTAAAAAACTTTTTGAAAAAATTTATCCGCTTTTTTAGCATTTTTTCCAGTTTTCTCACTATTCATTCAAAATGGATTTAATAAGCTTCTTTTTGATTCTTTTGATAAGAATTAACCCCCTCATATGTAAACGGAGTCCTGTTGTAATATGCATCAATTTAATAATTCTGATAATGAACATGTCACTTTACGCTCTTTGTTAGAATATTATCGTCAACAAGCAAAATCACCCCGTGAATTAGGAACTCTGTTTGAAAACCTTGTCATAGCTTATTTGACGAAAGACCCTCTTCATTATGGACGCTACGAAAAGGTAGAAACCTATTATGAATGGGCTAAAGAGCATGAAGGTTGGAATAAAAATGATATCGGTATTGATTTGGTGGCTAAGCTTCGTCATCAAGAAGGCTATGTGGCTATTCAATGTAAGTTTTATAAAGCTGACCATCAGATCAGTAAAAAAGATATTGATAGCTTTATCGCTGCCTCTGGAAAAGACATCTTTAAATATCGTCTTCTCGTTGATACCACGGAAGTGGAATTAAGTGACAATGTCAATGCCATGATCAAAGGACAAGCGATCCCCGTTTATCGCATTGACCTTCGTCATATGGAAAACAGTCGTATAGACTGGCAAATATTTGCAACGAAAAAAGAAATTGTTCTTAAATCAACAAAAGATCCTCGTCCCCATCAAGAAGAAGCCATCAAGAAAGTCTGTGAAGGGTTAAAAGAAGCAGACCGTGGCAAGCTGATTATGGCATGTGGAACGGGTAAGACTTTCACCAGTTTGAAGATAGCAGAGACCATAGCAGGAAAAGGCAAGCGTGTGTTGTTTCTGGTGCCTTCTCTTGCTTTAGTCTCACAAACGATCCGTGAATGGACAGCCGATGCACAAGTGCCCTTGCGTTCTTTTGCTGTGTGTTCGGATACAAAAGTAGGCAAGCGTCGTAAAAACCAAGATGATATTGTTGGCATGGAAACATCAGATCTTGTGCTCCCTGCTACAACAGATGCAAAAGCCCTTGCCAAAGAAGCGCGTGAAAACCTAGCAGATGCAATGACGGTTATCTTTTCAACTTACCATTCTATCCAAGTGCTTTCGGATGCCCAAAAAGACCATGGGTTACCTGAATTTGATCTGATCATTTGTGATGAAGCCCATAGAACAACTGGGGCTTCATTGGGAAGTGAAGACAATGAATCTGAATTTATCAAGGTTCACGATAACAGCATTATTCGAGGTAAAAAACGCCTCTACATGACAGCAACGCCGCGTATCTTTAGTGATACTGCCAAAAGGCGGGCGGATGAGATCAATGCCGTTCTAGCCTCTATGGATGATGAAGCACTTTATGGCAAACAACTTCATCATTATACCTTCGCAGAAGCTGTCGATAATGAACTTTTAACCCCTTACAAGATTGTGGTCTTAGGCATTAATGAAACCTATATCACACCAGCCATACAGGAGATTATTGCCAATGAAAACCGTGAAATTGATTTAGATGATGCGGCAAAAATTATTGGCTGTTATAGAGCACTTACCAAAATAGATAAGCAAGCCGCTGTTGATGATGATGATACAGAGCCCATGCAATGTGCTTTAGCTTTTTGCAAAGATATCAATACCTCTCAATATATAACAAAGCTCTTTAATAAAATTATCAAATCTCATATTGATGATTTCCTTCAAACCGTTCCCTTTCTAAACTGTGAAGTAAGACATATTGACGGAACGCAAAGTGTCAAAAAACGCAATGAGGAACTGGATTGGCTTAAAGAAGATGCGGGTCAAAATGTTTGTCGGATTTTAAGCAATGTTCGGTGTCTGTCTGAAGGGATTGATGTCCCTGCTCTTGATGCCATCATGTTTTTACACCCGCGTAATAGCCAAGTCGATGTGATACAGGCGGTAGGGCGTGTGATGCGTCGTGCTCCAAATAAGAAAACGGGCTATATCATTTTACCCATTATCATTCCTTCACACTTAGAAGCCAAAAAGGCTTTAAAAAACAATAAGAGATACCGTGTTGTTTGGCAAGTTTTGCATGCTTTACATTCTCATGATGAAAGGCTTGCTCGGACAATTAATCAAATGTCTTTAGGACAAGATAGCAGCCATACGATTGAGATTATAGAGATTAAGCGTGAGGATGAATTAAAAGAGCTTACCACAACGGTTGATGAGATCTCGATACCATCAAAAGCAGAAAGTTCTGGACGTGTCATTGGAACAGCAGAAAGCAAATCTCAATCGGTATCTGGAGGACAAGAAGACTTATTCCGCCGTTCTGAATTTTTTGATTTTGTCAAAGCCATTTTTCTGGATAGTTTTAAAATCACGGATTATTGGGGCATTTGGGCGAACAATGTTGCTGAGATTGCTCAAAACCATATCAATCATCTTAAAGATATGATTTCCGATGAAAAGAGTGAAGCCTTTCACGCCTTTGATGCATTCCATAAGGAATTAAAGAACAACGTCAACAGTGAAATCAAGCAAGAGGAAGCGATTGAGATGTTAGCGCAACATCTTGTCACGCGTCCCGTGTTTGAAGCTTTATTTGACGGTAATGAATTTGTACAGAACAATGCCATTTCGCAAGCAATGGACAAGATCTTAAGAGAACTGGATAAAACGAACATTGAAGAAAAAACCAAAGATCTTGATAAATTTTACAAAAGTGTCACGTTCTGTACAGCAGGTATTACAGAAACTCATGCAAAACAGAATCTTATTATCAAACTTTATGAAAGTTTTTTTGCCAAGGCATTTAAGAAAACCACGGATAGGCTTGGGATTGTTTATACGCCCGTTGAGGTTGTTGATTTTATCATTCATTCTGTTGATGATGTGTTGCGTAATGAATTTGGCAAAAGCTTGGGGTCACGGGGTGTTTCTATTCTTGACCCTTTCACTGGAACGGGTACTTTTATCACGCGGCTTTTACAATCCAATCTCATCAAACCAGAGGATATGGAATATAAGTTCCGTCATGATATCCACGCCAATGAGATTGTTTTACTTGCCTATTACATAGCAGCGATTAACATTGAATCGACGTATCATAGTCTTATGAAAGGAGATTACATTCCCTTTAAGCATATTGGTTTGGCTGATACGTTTCAGACACTTAAAGAAAAAAACTTGATAGATGGTATACTCAAAGAAAACAGTGAATATTTAGAACATCAAAAGAATCTAAATATCAAAGTTATCTTTGGCAATCCTCCTTATTCGGTAGGACAAAAAAATGAGAATGATAATGCAAAGAATACACCCTATCCGATATTAAATGACCGCATTCGTGAGACTTATATAGCTCAATCGAAAGCAACTAGTACGCAAAAGTTATATGATAGTTATATTCGTGCCATTCGCTGGGCTAGTGACCGTATTGGTAATGCTGGAGTAATCGGCTTTGTTTCTGGTTCTAGTTATGTAGAAAAGCCAACAATGGATGGTTTACGAAAATCTTTAGCCAAAGAGTTTACGAGTATTTATGTGCTTAATTTACGGGGGGATATCCGCAAAAATATATTAAGCAATGGAGCTTCTCAAGAAGGAGAGAATATTTTTGGTAGTGGTAGTATGACTGGTATTGCGGTAACGCTATTTATCAAAAATCCCAATGTTTCTGGAGAGTGTAAAATTTACTATCATGATATTGGAGATAATCTTTCCACCGAAAAAAAACTTGGAATGGTTCAAGACTTTGGTAGTGTTGGTGGCATTACACGAAGTAAACAAGGTTGGAAAATAATTACACCAGATAAGCATGGTGATTGGATACATCAACGTGATAAAAGTTTCAAAACATTCTTAGCTATGGGTATCAAAAGGGGGCATGATAAAAAACTCTTTGAAACTTATTCTCTTGGTGTTTCAACCAATCGTGATGCTTGGGCATATAACTCAAGCCGTGAAATTTTAGCAAAGAATATGGGTAATATGATTACCTTTTATAACAGCGAAGTGAAATGTTTTAATGAGATCTATCCACATGCTGACCGTAACACACGTAAAAAGGCTGTAGATAATTTCGTAAATTCAGATAGTAAAAAAATTAGTTGGAGCAGTACTCTTAAAGGAGAATTATTAAGAGGCAAATTTTCAGAATTTGAAGCCACATGCCTTACTCAAAGCCTTTATCGCCCTTTTACAAAACAATGGCTTTATTACAATAGCGTCTTTAATGAAGCAGTCTATCAAATGCCGCGTATATTCCCGATAGGACAAGCGGTTGAAAATAGAGTGATACAAATTACAGGCATAGGAGCAAGGAGTGGTTTTTCTGTATTTATGGCTAAGGATTTGCCTAATCTTAATATGATGGATGGTGGTAACCAATGTTTTCCACTTTATATTTACGAAGATACTACGGTTTCAAAAAGTAAAAGTGAAAAACAAACCCATTTATTTACGCATTCTATAGAATAAAACACAACAGCTGGTTTACAACGCCGTGATGCCATTACGGATGAAGGGTTAGACCATTTTAAAGCGGCTTATCCTAATGAAAAAATCACGAAAGATGATTTATTCTATTACGTTTATGGGATTTTCCATTCAAAAGATTATCGTACACGTTATGCACATAATTTATGCAAAGAATTGCCTCGTATTCCTTGTGTAAAGAGTGCCGATGATTTTTGGAAGTTTGTAACAGCAGGACGTGAACTCGGTCATTTGCACGTGAATTATGAAACTGTAGAGCCTTATCCAGTGACCTTTAAAAAGGGTAATCCAAAATTAACTGACATCTTTAATCCAGAAAAGTTTTATTATGTAACTGAAATGAAATTCGCAAAAATTAAGGATAGTAAAGAAAAGGATAAAACCACTGTTATTTATAATAGCAATATCATCATGACAGATATCCCTCTTGACGCTTGTGAGTATATCGTTAATGGTAAACCCGCTCTTGAATGGGTTATGGGGCGTCAATGTGTTAAGACTGATAAAAAGAGTGGCATTGTTAATGATGCCAATCGTTATGCTGTTGAAACCGTTGGTAACCCTGCCTACCCTCTAGAATTATTTCAAAGGGTTATTACTGTAAGTTTAGAAACAATGAAAATCGTTAAAAACTTACCAAAATTAGAACTAAGAGAAACTGAATAACTTATAAAGCATGCTCATATAACGGGTATGATAAACTCATAAGGGGTATAAGGTTTTATACCTATAGGTTCTATGCCCCTTTTATAAATTGCTTACATACAATCTTTAAAAGAATAGTTTATATGCGTTATTCTAAAAGATAAGGCTTTGCACTTTTTAAAACACTGTACTTTGGATTGCCTTTAAGACTTTTAAGAAACCCTATCTTAAAGTGAATATGCTTCTTTTACATTGCCTTTAAAAGATTATACCGTAATCTAAAATGATAGCTTTATTGTTTTCAAAAGCTTTGTTGTGAATACTTATATTACTTTACGCTTTTAATTCCCTAATTTTTGAAAAAAGTATAAGCACCCCCAAAACCCCTACAAAATATATATTACAGGTTGTGTTTATAGAGTGCGTTCAATATAGGTTGTTTACATTAGAGCCCCTTATAAACAAAATTCACAAAAAAAATTAAAAACCATTTAGTAAAAAAACTGATAGGTTATAAAGATAAAAATACGCATTATGAGAGCGTTTCTAAATATTATAAATGTATAGATTCAGAAAATAACGCAATCGTTTTATAAATCTTATAATATAGCTTTAAAAGCACATAAATATAAAAGAAGCAATTAATAAGCATAAGTTATTATCAATACACAACGTATTAAAAAATAAGAAAAAATATCAAAAAAGTTTATAAATTAATTGACAATAAATACGTATTTTGTTACATAAATAACCAAGTGATGAAAACACTTTCGAATAGCGAATAGGTTGCGAAAAAACCTTTTCCATTTCTTTTAAAACACTGACTATCTTTTATGCTGTGATTAGCATATATAGTGATTTTGTCGGGTGTAGCTATGCCATACAATACCCTTATGGGAAAAGCATAGCAACGGACTATTCGCCGTGTTTTCAGCACCCGATGCTCTTATAGGGTGTCAATTGAAAACTAATTTACGAATAGGTGTAAAAATGAATTCTATTGTTAATACAGAAAAAACATCTCCAAAATACGAATTTATTGATGATTGTGAATATATTGATGGTCATTTCTTAACTCGAATTAGAGCCTTAAGAGATTTTGATGATGTCAAAAAAGGCGATTTAGGGGGGTATATTGAAAATGAAAGCAACTTATCTCATGAAGGTAATTGCTGGGTGTATAATAAAGCTCGGGTCTTTCAAAATGCACGCGTCTTTGGAAATGCTAAAGTAAAAAGCTTTTTTGTTGATGTCTATGGTAATGCGCAAATTTATGGGAATGCTATTTTTGAAGGTATGACATTAAAGGACAATGCAAAGCTGTCTGGTAATGCGCATGCTAACAACGCCGTTGTAATTGAAGGCAATGCACAAATTTATGATAACGCCCGTGTCACTGATCATGCTCATATTTCCGATA
>NZ_JBHIMA010000024.1:0-6449 GCF_042193775.1 Bartonella sp. OD88NMGDW
TCCCCATGGATCAAAAGTCTATCGGTTTTTTGGTCATTTATTGCAGCACCATCACTCCAAGCAATGTTGAAGTAAATATTTGCATCACCCGTTGCATTGTAGACTTCTTGCGTGTCTGGTTTACCAGAACCTATATGCAATGTTTGGTAATGATCTTCTGTTGGTCCATTAAAGATAATGGAGCTGTTATCGAGATTAAGCGTGGAAATATCAGAACGAGATCTTTGAGCGATATCAAGGAGATTGCCATCATCATCTTTTTCATTTTTGCTGATTTTCAACGTCCATTTTGTATTGTTTTTCAGATCAAAGTGCACATTTCTGTCTTTAGCAATATTTGCTCTGCCCTCTAGAATAGACTGATCTGCGCTTAATGTGAAGGTGCCGTTGGAGATCGATTTTAAACCTACCTGGTTCCAAAACTCTTTATCTTTCCAATAAATGCCGTTTCCTAGTAAAACATCGGCATGGATTTCTGAATTTTTGAGATTTGCGGTACCGATTGCCAGATTTGTATTATTTTCAATATCGTTGTCAGTGAAAGCTCCAATAAGAATTCCAGCACCATTTTCAACATGAAGTTTTGTATTGACCAAATTGATTTCACTGCTTTTACGTTTTTGGGGATTATCAGGATCTGTGTAAGAGAGAGACATGATCTGCAAACCACCGATTTGTGCCGTTGCAGAAACATTTGTCACATCAATATGCCCGCCGTTTTCTGTATACAATGCAGCTTTTTTCCCAAACACAGTTCCGTCTGTCATTGTGATTTGGGATTGTGGACCGCTTGCATGGAGTCCACTGCCATCAGATGCATTAATTTGAGCATTGTCTTTTATGATAATGGTGCTATCACTCTGAGCATATGCCCCTGAGTCTTTTACATTAAACTCTCCCCCTGATACGTTTATTTGAGAATTAAAAGCAGAGGCTATGCCTATATTTTCTTGAGTAACTGTTACATTTTTCAAAGTAAGGTTGCTGTCATGAGTGGCTACTACCCCGAAAAGTTGTTGGTCATCGTCTTTACCACTTGATATTTTCACATTTTCTAGCTTGTTCTCAGCGCTTTTACTGTTATTAAAAGAAGCGCCTATTATAGAAGCCGTAATAGAACCTCCAGTCATCTTGATTGTAGCTTCTTCGTATGCCATAAGCCCTGTTGAAACATCTTTAATCGTTGTATTATGTAATTCAATTATGCTGCCAGAGCCATCGGCATGTGCACCGTCTCCGGTGCCATCTGTCGATGTTATAGTAATACCAGTGACATCAATCTGTCCGCTGTTTTCGGCAAACAATGTGCCTGTACCCCATCCACTTACTGTCCCTCCAGTCATTGTGATCTTGGATTGTGCACCATCAGCATGGAGTCCATAACCACTGGATGTTGTAATCTCAGTCTTGTTGTCGATAATAACCGTGCTGCCATTTGAAGCATATATTCCATCGAGTTCTCCATCAAATGATCCTCCAGAGACTGTTATTGTCGAGTGATCATCTGCAACTATGGCACTGGTTGCTTGAGTGACAGTTACATTTTTTAAAGTGACTGTACTGTTTTTGTCTGCTTCTATTCCATATTGTAGTAGCTCATTGTCTTTAGAACTTGATATTGTCACATTTTCCAGTTTGTTTTTATCGCTCTCACTGCTCACAAAGCCAGCACCATTATAGGAGGCTTTAATGGTTCCTCCAGTCATGCTGATTGTGCCATTGTCATGTGCATAGAGTCCGCTGTCTTCGGATGATATAATTTGCGCATTATCGGTTAAAATGACGCTGCCGCCTTTTAGAGCACCTATTGTTACATGTTTCGCATCAAATGATCCGCCAGAGACTGTTACTGTAGAAGAATTGTCTGCTATTATGGCGCTATTTGCTTGCATTACTGTTACGTTTTTTAAAGCGACGGCACTGTCGTTGTCTGCGTCTACTCCATTGATTAGTAGCTCACCGTCTTTAGTACTTGATATTGTCACATTTTCCAGCTTGTTTTTGTCGCTCTTAGTGTTAGAGAAAACAGCACCAGCCATAGAAGCCTTAATGGTTCCTCCAGTCATCTTGACTGCACCACTTTTTTGCACTTGAAGCCCGATTATACTATCACTAATGGTCGTTTTTCCAAGCAATTCAATCACACTGTCCGCGCCTTCAGAAAATGCACCGAACCCAGATATAATATCAGAACCTTGAGCTTGTGCATCTGGTATTGCTTTTATTTTTAGAGCAACATCTGTGACTGTAATATGACCACCCGTTTTTGCAGCCAATGCTGCTTCTCTCCCAGTTACGGATCCTCCTATCATCGTGATTGTAGATTGTGTTTCTCCTACGAGTCCAACGTTACCAGATGATGCAATCTGAGCATTATCGGTTAAAGTAATGGTGCTGCCGTTTTCAGCATGTACCGTTACCTTTTTTGCATCAAATGATCCTCCCGAGACTGTTATTGTGGAAGAATTATCTGCTGATATACCACTGTCTGCTTGAACAAATTCTATATTTTTTAAAGCAACTTTACTGTCTTCGTCTGCTTTTACTCCAAAGAGTAGCGGTTCCTCTTCTTTAGCATTTGATATTGTCACATTTTCCAGTTTGTTTTTGTCGCTCTTACTGTTAAAGAAAACAGCACCAACTTTGGAAGCTGTAATGGTTCCCCCAGCCATGCTTATTGCGCCACCATCTTGTGCTTCAAGCCCGATTATACCATCACTAATGGTCGTTTTTCCAAGCAATTCAATTACACTGTTATCGCCATTTGCGAATGCACCGAATCCATATATAATACCAGCGCCCTCAGTGAGCGCATCTACTCCTACTGTTTTTAGAGCAACATCTGTGACCTTAATATGTCCGCCGTCTGCAGCAGCCAATGCTGTTTTTTTCCCAGTTACGGTTCCATCTGTCATTACGATTGTGGAGTTTGATGTTGCTGCGAGTCCATTGGAATCAGATGATGTAATCTGTTTAACATCAGTTAAAACAATGTTGCTGCCACTGATGGCTTGTATTGTGTCTCCTTTTGCCTCAAATGATCCGCCAGAAATTTTTATTGTGGAATCATGATCCGCAATTATGGCGTGCTGTGCTTGAGTCACTTTTACATCTTTTAAAGTGACAGTACTTTTATCTGCGTCTATTCCACTGATTAATAGTGCACCGTCTTTACTACTTGATATCGTTATATTTTCCAGTTTGTTTTTGTCGCTATTACTGCTTTCGAAGAGAGCTCCAACCTTGGAAGCTGTGATGGTCCCCCCAGTCATGTTGATTGCGCCACCATCTTGTGCTGTAAGCCCAATTTTCGCATCGCTAATAGTAGTGTTTTCCAACTCAATCACACTGTTAGAGCCTTTAGAAAATGCACCGAAACCATCGGTATAGCCAGAGCCCTCAGCTGGTTCATCTGTTCCAGCTCCCTTTGTTTTTAAAATAACATCAGTGACCTTAACATGTCCACCGTCTTCTGCAATCAATGCCGCGATTTTTCCTGTCACAGTTCCCTTAGTCATTGTGATGGTGGATTGTGTTTTTGCTGCGAGCCCAGCGTCATCAGATGATGTAATTTGCGCATTGTTTGTTAAAGTAACAGTGCT
The DNA here is from genome assembly GCF_042193775.1 of Bartonella sp. OD88NMGDW. NCBI lineage: Bacteria > Pseudomonadati > Pseudomonadota > Alphaproteobacteria > Hyphomicrobiales > Bartonellaceae > Bartonella > Bartonella sp. OD88NMGDW. Next base: position 3,603 of record NZ_JBHIMA010000024.1, read on the forward strand.
ACCATTTTTAGCAGATATTGCTGCATCTTTTGCGTCAAATGATCCTCCAGAAATTGTTATTGTTGAATGATCATATGCAACTGTGGCATTTATTGCTTGCGTTACTTTTACATTTTCTAAAGTGACTGTACCGTTTTTGTCTAACATTACTCCAAAATTCAGTGGCGCTTTGTTTTCACCACTCGATATCGTCACATCTTTTAGCATACTTTCTTTGTTATTATTATTCCAGAAGAGAGCACCAATATCGGAAACTGTAATGGATCCCCCAGTCATTTGAAATTTAGCATCGTCTTTTGCTTCAACGCCTAAGGAAATAACAGAATCAGTCCCTTTAATGGTTGTGCTACCCTGTAATGTAATCGCACTGTTAACGCCTTCAGCAGTTACAGCATAAACATTCTTGTTTTCACTTGAGTTTGTATTTTTGTTCCCGATCACTGTTACATTCGTTCCAATGATTTGACCACCGGTTTTTGCATGAATAATCTCAAAGGTTTGGTTGGATGGTTTTTCTTCTCCCGTAGATACTTCGAGGGTTGCAGCATGTGCAGTGAACTGGATGTTGAATAGGATGATAGCGGCTGCAGCCGTGCATGATAAAAGGGATGTTTTATACACTAGCATTCTCCTTATGAGAGCCCCAAAAATTCATTTCCCCGCGAACTTCATAAGAAGAAGTGAAAATGGATAGTTGTTATTAATTTCAGTAATAGCCTTTATAAGTATTTTATTTTCTACTGCTTGTCAAAGCTAAAAAATAATTGATATTAAATTTTTTACATATTTATATTTAATACATAACGTATTTATAATCATAAAGTGATTACTTTATATTACATAATTAAATTTATTATAAAACTATTTTGTAAAAATGTTAATTTTATTATGTTTTGATATATTTTATATTATTGTTCATATGAATTTTATAAATTAATAATAATATTTTCTGTAATATTTCTTACAGTTTGTGGTCTTTCCAGAGTTAGTTATGACAGTAATACCCAAACACTGTTTTTAGCATTTTGATTATTCCTACTTTATCTTTCATAAGATTCTAATGTGTTTGATTTTGCTATCTAACGGAGATGGCTTCTCGAGCATACAGCATACGTTTGTTTCTCCTGTTTGGGATATTTTAATAGTATACGAACACTTGCTAGGTTTCTGATAAATGCCTAGTTTTTGATAAGCTGTTGATATATCAATGGCATTTGAAAGAGGCAGAACTTATAAATCTCAAACAATGAAGATGCTTCAAGTTGAAGGCTTGAAACTGATGATGCTTTGATATCATCAAAGTGCGCCTTCATTGAAGAATAACCGCTTTCGTTATTTTGAATTTTTGACACATTCTTGACAAGAAAATCTAAAAAATTGTTTCTGAGGAATTTTTTATAAAAAAATATATAACGTTTTTATGGTGATAGGCTTATGAGATATAAAGTTGAATTGGTAATCACCGTGATTGCTTTTACTCTCTCTGGTTGTTTTAATCTTGATTCTGAAAAGTTAAGAAGGGACAATAGGCTTTATCATGATGCATTCATGGATTGGTCGATGAAAGAAAAGTCTCTTGCAAAAAATTATACTGCTATCATCATGGCTGATCCGCAACCGTGGCGTTTAAACTCTGGTGATGCCAATGGAATATCAAACAGAGAGCCGTGGTTAAAGATAAATGAGCAGGTTGCTGGCGTGATAAAAGCGCACAAGGCCGCGTTCCATATTGTCAATGGTGATCTGACGGAGTTTGGACAACAAAAAAACTATGATGATTATGAAAATGTTTATAAAACTCTTGGAGCACCTGTCTATGAGGGGCTAGGGAATCATGATTATGCCAATAATGTTGGTAATTGTACAAATCCTCAAGAATTCAGTTTTTACAAAGATGCCTGTGCTATAAGTGCAGTTTCAAGAATGGTATCGGAAATCAAAAAATACCGTAATCAATTATTGCATTTTAATGCAGATGTTACTGAAAGTTTGGTTCCCATTTCGGGTGGAAATATTCGCTCGATAAGGGGGAGTTTGAGTTATTCTTGGGATTATGGAGATGTTCACTATGTGCAGCTTCACAATTATCCAAGCTATACGGTTCGTTTGATGGGACAGTCTGTGCAGGCGCAAATCAATAAATCTTTAGATTGGCTTAGAAACGATTTAACTGCTGCTGATGCAAGAGGTAACGTGACAATCATTATTAAGGGGTGGATTGGTTCCATTGATGTAAGAGAATTTTTGCCAAGTTTTTTGGGAGGCACAACAGCCATTCAACCGATTGCACAATTTGCGGGGGCGGGGCATGCAAATCCATCGGGTAGAGAACAAGGAGAGAAAGAGCGCTCCCCCATCACACACAATCAAAATGTCACAGTGCATGTCAATGGTGCCCGTGATCCTGTGGCCACTGCTCGTGCGGTTGCCCATGCTTTGCAACGGGCACGTGCCAATGCTCTGCATGGCGGGACAGAATAAGGGGAGGGAGCCTATGAGAGATCCTTTGATGATGTTAGGTCCGCATCAATTTTATGTGGATTGGCTGAATTTCCAATCTTTTGAAGAAGAGTTTTCTGCCTCATGGGTTTGTATGGAGCGTTTTGGCAAGGCACCCAGTTTGCAATTTACCGGCTATGGTAATGATGCAAAAACCATTCATGGGGTTTGGTTTCCAGAAGAATTTGGGGACCGGGTAGCGATAGATGCTATCACCACAACTATCCGAAGAGCAAAGCCGGTGCAGATGCTTCGTTGGATCAATGATACCACCTATAGTGTCCTTCTCCATGGTCCCGTGGTGATCACCACGATCAATAAAGACCACGACTATATTAGTCGCTCTGG
>NZ_JBHIMA010000025.1:0-5426 GCF_042193775.1 Bartonella sp. OD88NMGDW
AGGTGCGGGTCGTTATGGGTCCGGTGCACATGCAGGTGTATTGGCAAATGAACTTGGTGCTTTGTCCACAAGTGCTATGGCAGATCAATATAATCGTGATGCGGATCGCATGATGCAAGCGAATTCACTGATAGACCAAGCCAATCAAAATCAGTTGGGAGCCTCAAATAACTTCTTACAGGGTTATGGCAATGCCTATTCCAATGCCATACAGGGGGGAGGTGTGCTTGATGCCCACAATCAGAGAGTTGTTGATGCCAATCGTGAACGTTGGCTGGAACAAGACAATAGCGGCTGGAATAGGTTGAATATGCTTATGAACGCCGGTCATGGCTTTGCAAGGAATTACGGCACGACGACGAATAATAATACAGCCTCTATGGTGCAAGGCAATAACCCATGGAAAAATGTAGGGGCTATAGGTTCTCTGGCACTTCAAGCAGCACCGATGGCTTTTGGTTATATGGCAGGTGGTCCAATGGGAGCAGCGTTGGCAGGAGGAGCATCCAAGTTTTTTTTAGATTACATGAATCAAAAGAAAGCTCTGGAGAATAATTAAAGAATAGTTTTGTAGGAGAGTGTGATGGTTGCACCGATAATACCAATGGCTTTAGTAGCAGGAGCGAGATTTGCACCACATATTATGAGATATCTTTATCCCAGAGTGGCTCCAAAAGCGATTACAGGGGCGCAAAGATTTGGACAATTCATGAAAGCAAATCCAAAGAGTGCCATAGCTACTGGAGGGGCAATGACTCTTGCCCCTTTGATGGCACCAGAGGAAGTACATGCTCCAAACAACCCCTATTTACAGAATATGCAGCAGCCATATGGACCATTTATGCCCTATACGGCTCCTAAAACGGAAATGCCTTTAGGAGTTGATCAACAGCCATCTATGCCAAATGCACTAGAGAGTACTCCACAAGAACTTAAACTTCATGTTAATGAACAAACGCAACCATTAGCACCCGCATCTCCAACACCGACTCCTGAACTGACAGATGCAGAGAAATTTTTACAGTCCAATACTTATAAGTTTTTTCAATCAGATGCGTATCAGAAGCTCAAAGATCTTTTTGCAGGTATGGCGGCAGCACCCACAGATGGTTCTGGATGGGATGCGCTTGCAAGTGGTGTGAAGCATCTTAATGAAGGAGATAAACAAAGAGGGCAGGTTAACCAGACTGTCGATTATTTAAAGTCCAAAGGCTACAGTGATGAAGAAGCTGCTGTCATGGCACGGAATCCTCAAATGCTTAGTGCATTGCTAACAGGTGATACTTCTAAGTTACCTCTGGGGCATCAATGGTATACCAATCCACAGACAGGTGAACGTGAAGCGAGACCGATTAAAGGGTCTCTACAGGAACTTGAGTATAATCAGAAAAAACGAGACATAGAAGAGTGGGAAATAAATAAGAGAGAGGCTGCTGATAGAGCAGCATATGAAATTAATAATACTGTGGGTGCAATTGATAAGGCTCTTGATATTATAGAGAAGAATCCCAAACGGGCTACAGGTACGATTGGTTCTGTAGCTCAAATTTTACCAACGACTGATGCAAGAACTTTAAAAAATCAATTAAAACAACTTGAAGGTGGTATCTTTAATCAAGTGATTGCAGGGATTAAAGCGCAAAGTAAGAATGGAACCGTAGGTGTTGGACCGTTATCTAATGAAGAAAGCAGGCGAATAGTAGAATCTTATGGTTCTTTAGATATTAGCGATAACCCAGAAGAATTATATCAAAGGCTTTTAAATATTAAATATATGTTTGATCGTTTTAAAGAACTGAATGATGAGGAAATTTATAGGTTATCGAGAGGAATGGAAGTAAGACGGCGTAAAAAAGACGCTTCTCAATCTTTTACTAATCAGTCGATGTCGCAAAGAGGTGTTGAAAACTTGCCAACTATAAGTAGCAGAGAAGACATTAAAAAACTTGCTATTGGAGATAGAGCATCCATTCGGCACGGTAACGATATGTATGAAATTATTAGGGATAGATAAATGGTCCATCATAATAATACTCATCAAGATTTTCCAGATTTTGGTCCTAGAATAAGAGTTATACGCCGTATTCCTAAACATGAATACGAAAAATCGGTAGAGGAACCATTTCCGGATTTTGGTTCTGGAATAAGAGTTATACGCCGTATCCCTAAAGATGAATACGAAACATCACCCCAACATCCCGAAATAAGTGGGAGTGAAGCTTTTTGGAATTCTTTAAAGCATGGTCTCAGTTTTAATTTAGATGATGAAATTGCAGGGATCACAGCGGCAGGACGTGATGATGAGAATGAGAATGCACTAAATGCTTTTCGCAAGGGGCTGTACAGATATTGGTTATCTGGTGATAAGAAATACGAAGATAAGTATGAGAAAGAAGCCAATAGAATACGTGATTATCAACGTAGGATGAGTGATACGCATTATTGGACGTCTTTGTTAGGAAATGTTGTAGGGGCTGCTTTACCTTCACTTGCGACGTTAGGAACAGGAGCGGTTGCAGGACTAGCGGGGCGGATAGCGCCTCCTGCTACTTCAAAATTAGGTCAAGCATTTTTGAAAGCCGTTCCAACACCGGTAGGCACGGTAGGGAAACGGGTAGGCGCAGGAGTGAAATATGTAGGTGGGAAAGCCAGTCCGTTTTTAGGCATCACAAAAAACACAACACTTCCTCATTTGCTTAAAGTAGGGGCGGCATCTGGTGCATTACATGGAGCAGGTGAAGGGGTAGGGTTAGGTCATACACTTCAAAGTGCAGCAGTTGGTGGTGGTTTAGGAGCAGCAGGGACAGTGGTTGGCAGTGCTTTAGGTCATTTGGCTGGTTCTACTGTCGGTGGAATACGAAGACTTCTTTCTCCTTCTCATAAGCAAGGTGTTGCAACAGACACATTAAGAGAAATCAGTAAACATTTAGGTAAGGAGGCTTCTGAAGAGCTAGGAAACTCTTTTAAGAATGCAGTTCCTACCGATTACGTAGCTGATCATAGTCCTTTTTTACAGGATCTTGTTTTTGATATCGCGAAAAGAAACCAAGGAGCTTATCTTGATTTGACCAAAAGAGCTGGGCAGAGAGCGCTGGGAGGAGGGGAGCGTATTCATCAGGCAGCAGATGAACACTTTATTCCTCGTCAAAATGTTACAGGTTTAAAAGATGATCTTATCGCGAGTAGAGAAGCAGAATCACATACTCTTTATGAAATAGCCAAGAAAACGCCGATAGAAGAAAAATATTATGGTGCTCTTAATGAATTAATGAAGCGTCCATACTTCAAACAAGCTTATGATGAAGGACTAAAGCGGTTTATTACGGATGGCAACAACGTTAGTCCGTTTTCTTCTCAAAAATTTAGTCTCCTTAAGGAGAAACCAAACATGGGGGCTCTTCATAAGACTAAAGAGGTCGTCGATTTAATGATAAGGACCGAAAAGAGACAAGGAGATAATAGCCAAGTTCGCAGTTTAGTAGGTATCAAGAAAAAATTATTAGAGCTTATGGATGATATATCGTCTGAATATAAGAAGGGACGGGCATTATATCATCAATATAGTTCAGATGTAGATGCTATGGGCGAAGGAGAAAAAGTCCTTAGAAAGTCGGTTAATAAGGATAGATTCAGTAAAATTTTTGATGAATTACCAGAGGGACAACAAGAATACTTTAAAAAGGGATCAAGAGCAAAACTTTTACAAGGCATGGGTCAAACAAAAGATGAAGTGTCCAAGGCAAAGGAGATTTTTGGTACGAATGATCTATATGAACGATTTGCAAAGATTTATGGAGCAGATAAAGCTTCTGCTGTTAAGAAGGTTGTCGATAGAGAAGCTAATTATGCAGATTTTTATAACAGAATACCCAATCGTGTAGCGAATGAAAAGATCTCTTTTACGCATAATGTCAGTATGCCAACGGGTAAATTTGATGCAGCTATGCAAGCAGGAAAAGCAGCGGTGAAGGCTTCTTGGATTCCTTTCAAAGAGGCAGCGTTTAGAGAGCGTCAACGGATTGAAAAGGATGTTGTCAAATTGTTAACAGGGGGGACACAGATTCCGAATGATAAAATTGCAAAGCTCATTCAAGATATGATTAAAGCGCAAGAAAAGGGATACGCTACAAAAGAATGGGTGAAAAAGCTTTCTGCTGCTTTGCTTGGAGGAGGAGGAAAAGCATTGGCTGGTCAATTTAATATGCTGAGTACACCAAGGTAGAAGAGGATTAGGCTATGACCCGTTATAGTCCTTCTGTTAATCAAGCGATACGGCAAACGGCAGCACGTTACGGCTTGCCAGAGAGCTATTTGTACCGTGTTGCGCAAGTTGAAAGTGGAGGCAATCCGAATGCAAGGAATCCACGCTCTTCTGCTGGTGGGTTGTATCAATTTATAGACAGCACCGCCAAACAATATGGTTTGCAGGATAGGTTTGACCCCATGCAAGCGGCAGATGCCATGGGGCGGTTGACACTTGATAATCGCAATCATTTAAGCCGTCTGTTGGGAAGAGCGCCTAGTGAAGCGGAATTGTATTTAGCACATCAACAAGGGGCAGGAGGAGCCGCGCGTCTTTTGCAAAATCCCCATGCCAATGCGGCGCAAATTGTTGGCAGCAATGCGGTTGGCTTGAATGGTGGAAACAACGCTATGCGTGCAAGTGATTTTGTCAACCGTGTGTTACAGATGTATGGTGGGCAGCCTCATAGAGCAAGTCCTACAGCGCATGGTGGCATTAGAAATAGAGACAACTTGTTAGAGGTTTTAAGGGCATTATTAGCATCACAAGAAGAGGCTTCGGAAGAAGAAGAGAGTGATGATGATAATCCTTTGATGACGCAATTCATGCGGGCGTTTTACGGACCATTTTACCGGAATTAGGATTCACGAGAGATGTCAACGATTTATGATTGGTCGCTTAGAGCGGCGGATAATACGCGCGTAGATGATTTGATTGATTGGTCCGAAGGACAGTATCCTAGCAGTGTGAATACGAGCGCCCGTGTGATGATGCAACGCGTAAAGGAATACTTGTCAGACACGGGTGGAGAGCTTGAAGGCATTGTTACAAATGATCATGTCCAACAAACGAGTGTGATAAGGCTTGCAAGCACTTCACAGTTTTTAGAGTATAAGAATGGTATCGTTTTGCGCTTTATGGCGACGGGCAGGAATGTTGGAGCGACCACGATTGTCTTAAACACTTTAGATGGCAAGCCGGTTTATAAGGCGACAGAATTAGGCATCAGTGCCTTATCAGGAGGGGAAATCCAACAAGGGTGCATTTATACATTGTTTTATAATGAAGATCATTGGCATCTTGTTAATCCTACCTCTATTCCTTTGGAAGAAGAAAGCAGTCTTTATCCCACGGGTTTTATAGGAACGTTTGGAATGCGTGGGATTCCAAAGGATTGGTTAAT
>NZ_JBHIMA010000026.1:0-5006 GCF_042193775.1 Bartonella sp. OD88NMGDW
TGAATATGCTTATGAACGCCGGTCATGGCTTTGCAAGGAATTACGGCACGACGACGAATAATAATACAGCCTCTATGATGCAAGGCAACGACCCTTGGAAGAACGCTATAGGGATTTTAGCTGGTATTTCTGGTTTTGCAGGAAAAAAGTGAGGTAGTTATGCAAAATAGTAACGATAACATTTTATCAAGACTTCTTAAGTCTATGCATGTAATGAGCCAATATGTACCACGTATACGTTTCAACGATCTAGAAGACGCCAAACAACAGGCAAATAATTTACCTTATTTAACCCCTTCTTCCCCTATAGCAACTTTTGGTTCACAATCAAATCCTTTAGGTTTAGCTAAAAATACTTCACCTTTACCAGATGTAAGTTCGTCTTTAAGATCGGCAGGCAGAAAACCGTATGTACCGTCTTCAGTCCCTTCTTTACCAGTAGCGACCTTTGGTTCACAACCAAATCCTTTAGGTATGGAACCTTTGCCTAATGCAATTGAAACTTCAGATTTGGCATCATTGAAACCAAAGCAGTCTCAATTACCAGAGCCTATTTCATCTGTAGAACCACAGAAGTCTGTACAGCCACAACAGAGTACTGTTCCTCACCAAGATACTGGTTCTCAACAGAGTTTTTGGGATTACTTGCGTAGTCCTGAGTTTTTACAAAGATTATCAGATTATGGGATTGGTTATGCATTATCAGATGGGACGATAGCACAAAGTTTAGCGAATGCAGCTATGAATCTTCGTCGTGGTGATATGGAAAGAGAAAAAAGAGGGCAGGTTAACCAGACCGTCGAATATCTAAAATCTAAAGGGTACAGTGAAGAAGAGGCGCGGTTCATGGCACGTAATCCGCAAATGCTTAGTGCGATGCTAACAGGTGGTGATAAACCTCAGTTAGATAAAGGTTATGAATGGGATCCCAATTCACAACTAGGTGAACGTAGAGCGAGACCGGTTAAGGGGTCGATGCAGGAACTTGAGTATAATCAAAAACTACAAGCCCAGAAAGAGTGGGAGGGTAGAAGGATAAAAAATATGTTCACCACCAAGCAGCAGTTGAGAGCTGGATTAAATGATCTGAAAGCTGCTTTTGAACTCATTCAAAAAGGTAGTGCTACAGGATTTAAGGGGTGGTTTACGAAAAAAGCTGGTGGAAGTGATGGGTACAAATTAGACAAATTATTGGAGGGAATTAGAGGTGGTGTTCTAAGGACGGTATTTGAGAATCTAAAATCGATGAGTCCTAGCGGAACAGTAGGAACTGGTCCTATATCAAATTTTGAAAGTCAGGCACTATCATCAATGTTTGGTTCTTTGGATGTTGGGCGAGATAAAGAGGGATTGGAGAGGACTTTACAAGTAATTAAAACAGCATTTGATTTTTTCAATAGGCATAATGATCTTCAACTGTACAACGCATTAACAGGTCAGCCTATAGATACGCCCCAAGAAATCTCTGATAAATATTTTGTAGATTCACCGATGTCACAAGGAGGTGGTGCAAATATACCTATAATGAAATGGCAGGAAGGTATCGACAGAGATGATATCACTGTGTTTATAGATGCGTCTACCGGTAAGCGTATTGAAAAGGAAGAGTATTAATGAATACTTATACTAGCATTCCAGAATATGTAACATCTAAAAGTGGAAAACGTTACCGTTTGCGTGTTCTCGATGACAATTCGAGAGGTGGCACTCCAGAATATGTAACATCTAAAAGTGGAAAACGTTATCGTTTGCGTGTTCTCGATGATGCTCCGAATTTTGAAGAAACACCATCATCCCAACATCCCGAAATAAGTGAAAGTGAAGCTTTTTGGAACTCTTTAAAGCATGGATTGAGTTTTAATTTAGATGATGAGATTGCGGGGATTACAGCGGCAGGACGTGATTCTGATGATGAGTTGGCAATAAGTGCTTTTTTGAAGGGGCTTTACAACTATTGGACTGGAGATAAGAAAACCATAGAAAAATATGAGAAAGAAGCCAATAGACTACGTGATTATTATCGTAGGATGAGTGATCAACATTATTGGACTTCTTTTGCTGGAAATGCTTTAGGGTCGGCAATCCCTTCCCTTGCGACTTTAGGAGGAGGATTGTTAGCCTCAGGAGCACGCTTTGTAGCGCCTACACTTGCAAGGAATGTGGCGGGGTCAAAATTAGGTCAAGCCTTTTTGAAAGCAGGTCAGTTACCCCCAAGTCGATTTGCAAGTCCATTTTTAGGCATCACGAACAAAACAACATTGCCGCATTTGCTTAAAGTAGGGGCGGCATCTGGTGCATTACATGGAGCGGGAGAAGGTGAAGGGCTTGGTAATACACTTACAAGTACGTTATCTGGTGCAGGTTTAGGAGCGGGTGGGGCATTGGCTGGAAGTGCTTTAGGTCATTTGGCTGGTTCTACTGTCGGTGGAATACGAAGACTTCTTTCTCCTTCTCATAAGCAAGGTGTTGCAACAGACACATTAAGAGCAATCAGTAAACATTTAGGTAAGGAGGCTTCTGAAGAGCTAGGAAACTCTTTTAAGAATGCAGTTCCTATCGATTACGTAGCTGATCATAGTCCTTTTTTACAGGATCTTGTTTTTGATATCGCGAAAAGAAATCAAGGAGCTTATCTTGATTTGACTAAAAGAGCTGGGCAGAGAGCGCTGGGAGGAGGGGAGCGTATTCATCAAGCTGCTGATGAACACTTTGTTCCTCGTCAAAATGTTACAGGTTTAAAAGATGATCTTATCGCGATTAGGAAAGCAGAACCACATACTCTTTACGAAATAGCTCAAAAAACACCAATAGGAGAACAGCATTATGGTGCTCTTAATGAATTAATGAAGCGTCCATACTTCAAACAGGCTTATAAAGGAGGGCTACAGGAATTCACGAGTGGTGGCAAAGAAGTCAGTTCGTTTTCTTCTGAAAAATTTAATCTCCTTAAAGAAAAACCCAACATGGGAGTTCTCCATGAAACGAAGGTTAAACTTGGTCTTATGAGAGATGAAGCCGAGAAGATAGGAGATAATAGTAAAGTTCATACCTTAGTTGGCATTCAGAAAAAGTTATTAGAGCTTATGGATGATATATCGCCTAAATATAAGAAGGCACGATCATTGTATCACCAATATAGTTCACGTTTAGATGCCATGGATGAAGGTTCCAAAATCCTTAGCAAGTCGGTTAATAAGGATGAGTTCAGTAAAATCTTTGATGAATTACCAAAGGCACAACAAGAATACTTTAAAAAGGGTTCAAGGGCAGAACTTTTACAAGGTATGGGTCAAACAAAAGATGAAGTATCCAAGGCAAAGGAGATTTTTGGTACGAATGATCTGTATAAACGATTTGCAAAGATTTATGGAGCCGATAAAGCTTCTGCGGTCAAGAAGGTTGTCGAAAAAGAAGCTAATTATGCAGATTTTTATAACAGAATACCAGGTCGTGTAGCGGATGAAAAGATATCTTTTACGCATAATGTCAGTATGCCAACGGGTAAACGTGATGCAGCTGTACAATTAGCAAAAGCTGCTGGGAAGGCAGCTTGGATTCCTTTCAAAGAGGCGGCGTTTAGAGAGCGTCAACGGATTGAAAAGGATGTTGTCAAATTGTTAACAGGGGGGACAGAGATTAAGAATGATCAAATTGTAGCTCTCATTCAACGCATGGTAAACGCGCATCATAAGGGATATGCGACAAAAGAATGGTTCAAAAAGCTTTCTGCTGCTTTGTTTGGAGGTGGGGGAAAAGCCTCAACGGAGGAATTGAATTTATTGAGTGCATTTGAGTAAGGGAGGAGATTAGGCTATGACCCGTTATAGTCCTTCTGTCAATCAAGCGATACGGCAAACGGCAGCACGTTACGGCTTGCCAGAGAGTTATTTATACCGTGTTGCGCAAGTTGAAAGTGGAGGCAATCCGAATGCAAGGAATCCACGTTCTTCTGCTGGTGGGTTGTATCAATTTATAGACAGCACAGCCAAACAATATGGTTTGCAGGATAGGTTTGACCCCATGCAAGCGGCAGATGCCATGGGGCGGTTGACACTTGATAATCGCAATCATTTAAGCCGTCTGTTGGGAAGAGCGCCTAGTGAAGCGGAGTTGTATTTAGCACATCAACAAGGCGCAGGAGGAGCCGCGCGTCTTTTGCAAAATCCCCATGCCAGTGCGGCGCAAATTGTTGGGAGCAATGCGGTTGGCTTGAATGGTGGAAACAACGCTATGCGTGCAAGTGATTTTGTCAACCGTGTATTACAGATGTATGGTGGGCAGCCTTATAGAGCAAGTCCTACAGCGCATGGTGGCATTAGAAATAGAGACAACTTGTTAGAGGTTTTAAGGGCATTATTAGCATCACAAGAAGAAGCTTCGGAAGAAGAAGAGAGTGATGATGATGATAATCCTTTGATGACGCAATTCATGCGGGCGTTTTACGGACCATTTTACCGGAATTAGGATTTATGAGAGATGTCAACGATCTATGATTGGTCGCTTAGAGCGGCGGATAATACGCGTTCTGATAATTTGATTGATTGGTCCGAAGGACAGTATCCTAGCAGTGTGAATACGAGCGCCCGTGTGATGATGCAGCGCGTAAAGGAATACTTGTCAGACACGGGTGGAGAGCTTGAAGGCATTGTGACAAATGATCATGTCCAACAAACGAGTGTGATAAGACTTGCAAGCACTTCACAGTTTTTAGAGTATAAGAATGGTATCGTTTTGCGCTTTATGGCGACGGGTAAGAATGTTGGAGCGACCACGATTGTCTTAAATGCTTTAGATGGCAAGCCGGTTTATAAGGCAACGGAAACGGGTTTATCGCTTTTATCAGGGGGCGAAATCCAACAGGGGTGCATTTATACATTGTTTTATAATGGAGATCATTGGCATCTTGTTAATCCTACCTCTATACCTTTAGAAGAAGAAAGCAGTCTTTATCCCACGGGTTTTATAGGAACGTTTGGAATGCGTGGGATTCCAAAGGATTGGTTAAT
>NZ_JBHIMA010000027.1:0-4691 GCF_042193775.1 Bartonella sp. OD88NMGDW
CTGAGTACGCTGTAAATGTTTGATGCGGTGACTTTACCCAAGCGCGCTTGAAACCATTCTGCTGTTCTTTGTTCCATCTCACACCGCCGTTCTTTGTTCGTGTGGTGTTGGTGTATCGGCATCTTGTATAGTAGAATCTGTTTCTACCTTTTGCTTGTTTTGTTTCTTTTTCAAAAGATGTAATACCGTTTGTGCTTGTCCTTCAGACATATCGTCAAGCTTTTTGACGTCGACATAAGCAAGTATTTTTTCTTCTTCTGCTTGGGTTTGTACTATGAGTCTTCTGATTTCATTGATCTGTTGTGGAAAAGCCTTTTTAATAGGCGGGTTTCCATCTGTATCGTCTTCTTTACTTGCTACATTAAGAAGCATGCCTAACAGGTATCTTCGTGCGTAGGTAATTGTGGAACCAACTGATTGTATGTTATTTTTAGAGCCTGCATTGTCAATTGGAAATGTTCCTTCTGTTGAGATTTGATTGCCTGAAGGATGAGACAGAGTTATTTCTATGGTAATGTTTTTTTCTGTTTGATTTTTAATACGAGCAAACAAAGCAAAGTTGTATGTTGCAAGCCCTTTCTTTACAGCATCAATGTACTGATCAAGCGTAGCGTATTTGCTTTTAGTATGTGTATTAATGGCGTTTTGTTCGATATTTTTGTATGCCATTTGCACAGCCGAAAGATCACGGACAAAGTTTTGGCGCTCTTGTCGTTCTATCTCTTGTTCTCGCAATTTGAGAAGACGCTCTAAGCGATCCATATCGACATCACTTTCTAAGGCTTTATTTAAAATACGTTCCATGACAGTTTGTTCGACGGCTAAATGATGTGTTTCTTCAATTTCTATTAGGTTAGTGTTTTGTTCACTCATCTTGATTTCCTACATTGCGCGCAATTCATCCGTGGCGTGAATCACGCTGGTGTTAAAAGACTGGTTTTGGGGTGTTAGAGTTTTGTCTTTACAGGTTGTACAATCCGATCAATTGGAATGCGTTTTATATATGCACAATGATCAGAATATAGCGTCAACAAGAAAGATTCATCTGAATTGGGTGGTATCATTTCAAATCTAGTGCATGCAAACGGTCTGAATTCGTATGAAAATGCAAAGCATTGCGATCCTATGAGTTCCATTGGCACGATATTCTCTTCACTTAAGAAGGCATCTATTTTGTCTTTAGAGATTATGGTATCTACATAGGGCTCGCCCTTATCTCCAGAGATCGTTATACAAAGTTCACCTGGATTGTGGGTATTTCTCACAACTAACTGCGAACACAAAGTAGGTTTAATTTCATATCTATACATAATAATTATCTTCTCTCGCTCGTTGTGATAATACTGCCTCCACGAACCTCTGAATCTCCGTAAATGTGTGCGTTACCATACACTTCTGCATTGCAATGAACACTTGCATTTTCGTAAACATGTGCTTTTCCAAAAATACGACCACCATATATTTTTGCGTTATGATGAATTGTTGCATTTTCATAAATATTTGCAAAATAACAAACTTTTGAGTTATCAAATACCTTGGCATTGTTGTAAACTTTTGCACCGCTATAAACCATGGCATCATCATAAACCCAACAGTCTCCTTCATGACTTAAGTTGCTCTCACCTTCTATAAAGCCGCCTAGGTCACCTTTCTTGATTTTTCCGAAGCTTCTCAATGAACGTATGCGGTGGAGAGTTCTGCCATCAAACTCAATTGTTTCATCAGTAAGTTCATATTTTTTTTCCATGGTTTATTTCCCTTAATGCATGTTTTGTTTTTTAATCTCTTGAGACAACATACCAATTCCTTTTGCTGTGATTTTTGCGCAAGGAATGACTTTTTCTATTCCACTTGCGGTTTGAAGTGTAATGGTGGGACAATCCATTAGTCCTTTTTGGATTTTATCCTGATAAGGCAATAAGCGATCCCCGAAAGTGCGTCGATACACCCATCCTTTTTTCTGTAGGAAGAGAATGAATTGTTTTGGTTGCATTTCGAGCACTTTAGCGGCTTCAGTAAGACCGAAGAGCCCATCAGAGCGTTGTAAGCTTTCAAGAGCCATTGCTTTTGGTTTTAAATCTTCAATGATGATGTCTTTACGCTCATTTTCATTTTTTAGATGAGTTAATACACCTAACATTACTTGTGGACTTGAGTAATCGATTTGTGGTGTAAGAACTTGCTTTGCACGCCGCTCGCATTCAATAAAATATTGACGGGCTTGTTTACCTTTCTTATTGTTTTCAAGCATAGAAAGCTCTTTGGCTACGCTTAGAGTTAGATGATAGTCTTTACGATTGTGACCACCCCTTCCTTTGCTTCCCAAAATAGGGAAGCAAACAAAGTCTTGATTTTCTACCAAATTATATTTGTTGATACGTTCAGTAATCCAGTCCGCAAATTTTTTACCTACTTCTAAAAAACTATGCAAATCACGTGCGTTGACTGTTTGAACGCTTTCTTCGTTAATGGTGTTATTTGTAATAGTGATAGGATTATCCATTTTTATAATCTCTTTGAATTACCAATATTGATAAGAGAAGGTGGCGTCTTTTAAAAACGCCTTTAGCTTTTAAAGCACATCACAAGGACGCAAACGGTGTTGTTGTTCGTAAGAACCATACATTGCATCATCATATTCGCGCTGTTTTATATCATCTAAAAAAAAACCGTATGCTGTGCTGTGTAGAATAAAATCGTGAGGAATGTTTCCGTTGAAACACTGCTCTTCACATTCTTTAAGATAGAATTCGGCAATATCTTCAGAGATATCTTCGCAACGATTAGTCGTTGGTTCAATACGCAAAATTTGGACAGCATTATCGGCTTGGTCGATAAATTTGATCATGTCACTTTCTTCTAAGAAAGGACCAGATTTAGCGAGATTTTGCTCTTCATTTTCGCACATCACTAAGAGAATTTCATCAGAATTTATAAACACTGGTTTCTTCACAAATGCCTCCATATCAAAATATTTAAATACATTTTGAAAAAAACGCCTTGACATAGGTTTTTTTTTTCGGGGTATGGTGCAGTGATAATTGTATTTTATGCACAAGTCAATTAAAATTTTGCATAAAACGCAAAAATAAATCTTAAAATATATAATTAAATTATGCGCTATCCACAATTTGGGAGATGTTTATGAGCGATATAGATAAAAAAATAGAATCTGTTTTTTCATTATTCAATGAAAAAGAGCAGTTAATTATTACTTATTTTGTTTTTAATTTTTTTAATAATTCAAGAAAATCAAGCACCGCTTCTTTGTCAACTGGATCAAGTGATGCACATATTTTCATAAAATCTAAGTCTACTTCTTTGTAAAAACTGGGGGGAGGTTCGTTAAAAAATTCAGAAATCTTTACTAGTTCATCTATGGTTATATCTCGCGTTTTACCATTTTGATAGGTATTAAGCATGCGATTCACTGCTGATGGGTGTAGTTCTAAATGTGATGCTAATAATGTTTGTGCGCCGTGTCCTCGTTCGTTAAGACGCTCTTTAATCCATAGCTTAAGTTTGGACTGAATATCTTGTTCCATGGTTCGTATAATCCTTGAAAATATATTTTTATGCAAATGTGCAAAAATGATAAAAAAGCATAATTTCGTTGACTTGTGCATAAAACGCAATTATTTATTGCGCTGTTATGGAGATTACATATGCCTTCGAGATTAATTATAAAATATTTAGGTGGTTTCAAAACTGTAGCAACCATAGTGCAAAGAGATGTGTCATCTGTTTATAGATGGCGTGACATGCCAGCAAAACACCAGCAAAAAATTTTAGATTACGCACGTGATCATGGGATAGATTTGCGTCCAGAAGATTTTTTTTATCCCGAGCGCTTGCAGAGATTAATGCAAGAGCAACACCCCCCAATGACTACATTTGCAAAAAGTTCCGGCGTTGATAGCGCGCGTGAGACTTTGCAGCCTTAAGGAGGTGATGATGGCTGTAGAAAAGAAATATAAACTAACAAATGAAACAAGTAAAATTAATGGCAGAACCCTTCATCTCATAGAAGCATTGAGAAGCTTTGGAGATGTTAAGGCTGGCGAATTAGGTGGTTGGATAGAAAAAGAAGGCAACCTATCCCATGATGGTAATTGTTGGGTTGGGAACAATGCCAAGGTTTTTGGTGATGCCAATGTTCTTGGTTTTTCTCATGTTTCTGGCGATGCCCGTGTTTATGGCAATGCTAGGGTCTATGAATATGCCAAGGTTCATGGATATGCCGAAGTTTATGATAGTGCTAAGGTTTTTGGCGGTGCTGAGGTTTATGGGAATGCCAAGGTTTATGACAATGCTTGGGTTTATGGTGGTGCTGAGGTTTCTGGCGATGCACGGGTTTTTGGCGGTGCTTGTGTTTTGGAAGATGCTCGTGTTTTTGACATGGCAAGAGTTTCTAATGCAGTGAAGGTATATGGTGACGCCGCGATTTATGGCAATGCAGATGTTTGTGGCACTGAAGAATTTGGCGATGACGACAGAGTTTATATGCGTTCACATAGCACAAACGAAGCGCATAAGGATGATGCTGGTAAGGCGCGTGTTGAACTAATCCCGCCGTTGGCACTGATTGAAATCGGTAAAGTTTTAGAGTTTGGAGCAAAGAAGTACGGAGCAAACAATTGGCGTAATGGCATGCACTGGAGCAGGTTTCACGGTGCTGCTTTACGTCATTT
>NZ_JBHIMA010000028.1:0-4138 GCF_042193775.1 Bartonella sp. OD88NMGDW
TTGCCAATTTATTTAGATAAGCAAGATCTGAACGCCATCAGTTCAAACTTAGCAAGAGAGATCTTAAAGCACAATAATCTAGGTGAACGCGTGTGTGGGTGGAAACATGGCTAGAAAAAAAACACAAGACGATACAGAGCTTACAGAAGCAGAAAAAGAAATACTTCAAGAAATCATCATGACCTACAAAAGTGTAAAAGTGATGTCGCGTTATACGAAATGGATTGTACTCATTATACTCTTATTAGCCCTTGATTTTTCACGTATTATGGATGCGTTTGTAAGTATTTTTACACAAAAACCAAATATCCGACTCTAAACATACTCTGAGACGCGCGAAATTCTTTAGAAAATGGATTCTTAATTTTGCTCGTCTCATGGATGCGATAGACAATATCTTTGCACATTTAAAACAGTGGATTTCAAAGAATTAATCTTTGAATTAATTGTTTCATGAATTTAAAGCTTCTAATAAACTGTATTTGATATGAACAGCTTCGAAATTTTAATCCTTTAAGGATGAAGAGGAAGTCAAATCTTTGTAAAACGACACAATTGATTGTCTTTTATAGATTAGAGTGGATAATGAGAACAAATTTAAGTGGCCGCGTAAGAAATACATCTTTACCAGAAAATCATGCTCTACTGCCTCTTTTTGAAGCAGTTGTAAATTCTATTCATTCCATTGAAGAAATAGGAAATGATTTTTCCTCACGCTACATTATAGTTTCAGTCATAAGATCGAAGCAAGCTTCACTACCACTTGACAAAGATACAGAAAAACTAAACGAGACAGAAATTGTAGGTTTTAAAGTGATCGACAATGGTACAGGCTTTAATGATCATAATTTTCAATCATTTAAAACTTTAGACTCAGATTATAAAAGAGATAAAGGTTGCCATGGTATAGGACGACTTTTATGGCTTAAAGCTTTTGATAATATAAAAATCAGGAGTATTTATGAAACAGATAGAGGATTAAAAGGGCGCACATTTTTATTTGATGCTGCTGCAGGTATAAAAGAATTAGATGAATTTCAAGATAATTGTACGAAGAGAGAAACTATTGTTGAGTTAACAGGTCTAAACCAAAAATATAAAAATCATATTCCTAAAAAACTACAATCTATCGCAAAAGCACTCTTAGAACATTGTCTCTGGTATTTTGCAAGAACTGGTGGTTGCCCTTTCATAACTATTGAAGATGACACAGAAAAGATATTATTAAATGATCTATATGAACAATGCATGCATGGAGCCGTTTTAAATGAAAAAATAAAAATAGAAAATTATAATTTTTCTATTATGCATATTAAATTTAGATCCTTACCTTTAGAAAATCAGGCTTTATGTTTTTGTGCAGGCAATAGAGCTATTACAAAAGAAAAGTTATCTGAGAAAATTCCGGGTATGCAATCAAAACTGCAAGATGATATAGGTGAATTTATCTACTCTTGTTATGTAAGCTCTCTTTTTTTAGATGAAAGAGTACGTTCTGAAAGAATAGGCTTTGATATTGAAGAAAATGTTGAAGATAAACAAGAAGATTTATTTAAAAGAAAAAAAATATCATTTCCGATAATACGACAAGCCATTTATGAAAGCATTCAAAAATATTTAGCTGTAGAATTGAAGCAAAACATTCAAAACAGTAAGGAGATAGTTGAAAATTTCACACATAAAGTACCACGCTATCGTCCACTCCTAAACTATTTAACAGACAATGACTATATGATTTCACCTAAAATAAATGATAAAAAATTGGAACTACATTTGCATGAATGTCTTGCTAGAGTAGAAAATGAAATTTTAGAAGAAGGTTATAATGTTTTAGCAGTTCAACAAGGAGAAAATACAGATAGTTATGCAGCAAGAATTAATAAATATGTAAATGCTGTATGTGATCTTAAAAAGTCCGATTTGGCAAATTACTTATTCCATAGAAAAACTATCATAGAACTTTTGAAGGAATCTTTAAATTCTCTTTATGACGGTGGTAAAGAATATATTAAAGAAGACGTTATTCATCAACTCATAGTACCCATGAAGTGTGATTCTAATTCTGTAGCTATGGATAATTGTAACTTGTGGTTGATAGACGAAAAATTAGTATTTCATGATTATTTAGCTTCTGATTTATCATTAAAAAAAATGTCTATTACCGGCTCTATGGAAAAGGAAAGACCTGATATATGTAGTTTAGAATTATGTAATAATTCTATTTATTGGAAGCCTTTATTAGTATCAGATAGCAAAGAGGGTTTAGAATCTCCTACTTTGGCATCTCTTACTATAGTAGAAATTAAGCGTCCCATGAGAGATGACGCGAAAGCTGGTACCGAAACAGATCCTATTTTGCAGGTCATTACTTATCTAGAAAAAATTCGTGCAGGCAAAGTACTTACCCCAAAAGGGCGTCCAATAAATTTGGATGGAAAAGTTCCCGGTTACTGTTATGTCGTCTGTGATCTAACTCCAAAAATAAAAGAGTGCTGCAAACTTTGGGATTTAACAGAATCAGGCGATCATATGGGATATTTTGGATATCATAAGAGTTATGAGTCCTATATAGAGGTTATTTCGTTTAGTAAGCTCATAGCTGATACTGAGAAAAGACATCAACGTTTCTTTAAAGCTTTAGGGTTGCCATTAAGGTAGAATAACAATGATTATATTTATGCTCTAATGGCCTTAGAATATTTTGTCAAACCACTCCCGATATAAAGCTAGCCCACAGCTCTAAAAGAACACGCCGTTGCTCTAAAAAATCCGTTCGCATGTAGGCTTTCGTCACTGAACTCCCAACTGAATGGGCAAGAACAGTTTCGGCAATCTCAAACGGTGTTGACGTTGTTTCTGCTATCCAATCCCGTAAGCTTGAACGAAAACCATGGGGACGATAAGTTAAGCCGCAAACTGTCATATATTTTGCCATGCTTGCATCAGAAATTGGCTTGCCGGTAAGACCAGAAAAGAGAAAACCTTTTTTCTCAAAAGGGAGAGATTTTTCAATCACTTTCAAAGCTTCACGACTTAATGGCACGCGAAAATCTGAAACCTTTCCTACAATACCTTTCATGTTTTCTTTTGGTATTGTCCATATATTTTTATCTATTTGTTCAAGATGCAAATAGCGCAATGGATATGACCGTACCCCTGTCAAAATAAGCAATTTCAGTGCTAAATTTGAAAGGATATTATCATCCAAATTCTGATAAAAAGCTGGAACTTCTTGCCATGGCATAGCAGGAATATTTGTTGATCTAGCACGGGTTTTTCCTAAAAGGGCGCGTGCCTTCATACAAGCTTGTAGATCAACGTCCAAACCAAGAGCCGCTGCATATTTCAAGCAAATGTTAATACGATTAAGTGCTTTTCTTGCCGTATCTGCTTTTTCATGCCAAAGGGGTGAGAGAACATTGCGAATGATATTTGCTGTTAATTGTTCTATAGGCAAATTCCCTATGTGTGGGATAACATGTAACTCCAGCGGAGAAAACCAGCGGCCGTTTTTACCTTCATTTTTCAACTCTGCTTTTTTGCTTTCAAAAGCCGCTTTTGCAATTTCTTGAAAAATATTGCTTTGCTGTTTTAAAATAGTCTGTTCTCGAAAGACAATAGGATCATTGCCTTCTTTAAGAATATCACTATAATGCCTAGCAAGCTCACGCGCTTCTTTTAAAGAGAGTTTTGTAACAGGACCAAGTCCCATTTCACGGCGCTTATTGTGGTGCGTATAGCGAAAAAACCAAGAGCGTGTATTGTCTTTTCGAACATTCAACCATAGCCCCGCCCCGTCACAATATTTACCCTGCGAGGACGTCTTTACGAATGATGCTGATAACCGATGAATCGCCCTCACTTAACGTCCCCTCTCGTCCACCTTTTCAAGCATTGCTCGTCCACCTTTTTTGGTCCACCTTTTAGACCACCTTTAATTTCTGATTTGAGATTTTTCCTTTAATGCTTACTTTTTTTATTGAATCATAAAAAGCTATAGACATCAATACGCTCTTACACATCTTTATATACTTTGAATCTTGTTGCTAAGCCCCTGCTTGCCGCGTCTGGGCACCACTTTTTGTGTTTAACATATTGAAATATATAGCTTTTTTCTTTAAATAGCCATTTTCAGACC
>NZ_JBHIMA010000029.1:0-1096 GCF_042193775.1 Bartonella sp. OD88NMGDW
CTGTTTAATGAAGCTAAGGAAGCAATTAATCAGGTGACGGGTTTATCGCCCGAATTCATTGGCACAAGAGAAGTGACACAAGCGGGTATTTTGGAGGCACAACGACGCCAATCCAGTTTAAATCTGCTTGCTTGTCTGTTTGATGGTTTACGTTTGTACCGCAAGCGGCAAGGTAAGATTATTTTGCATCTTATCCAGAATTACTTGTCCGATGGTCGTTTGGTACGGATATCTGGTGAGGAGAATGCGCAATATATTCCATTGACGCGTGAAGAAGTAACGAGTGTCGAGTATGATATTGTAGTTGATGATGCGCCAACCAGCCCGAATGAGAAAGAGCGCACCTTCGGTATCATCACACAGCTGCTCCCATTGCTTCAAAATGCGATTACGCCGGATATTATGCTTGATCTACTTCGTTATTCTCCATTGCCTGCGTCATTACTCAATCGTGTCAGTGAGAAGTTCCAACAGCAACAAATGGCACAACAACAGCAGATGGACCCCGAGCGGGAAATGAAGTTGCAGGAAAAGCAACAAGACTTAGAGACGAAAGCACAGATGCATCAGATGGATTTGCAACAAAAGCAGATTGATCTTTTTGTGCATCAAGAGAGAGCAAAAACAGACGCAGAACTGATGAAGCAACGCTATGAGATTGAACGGCAGAAGCTTCTCAATGATCAGGCACATAATCAGATTATGCGAGAGCGAATAGCATTACACAGAGGTATGCATAGTTGAGAAAGGTGAAAGAATGAATGCAGAAATGAATGAAGCTATGAATGAAGATTACAGAGTTGGAGCACCGGTCTTTGATGATGAGAGCTCTTTTGATGCCGGCACTTATGATGGTGAAACGATTGATAATGATGATGTCACCTCTCCAGAGCCGGTTGTGCAGTCCGTTGAAAAGCCTTCAGAGATTGTTCCTAGCATAGAACAGCAGCGTATGGAGCAACAAGCTAAACAAGCTCGTGAAGCGCTTGTCAAGCTTTATGAACCCCAATCCCAGACGCCAATGGTTGAAGGTGAAAATGCACCCCCAGACCCTACACAAGACATTATTGGCTATATGAGTTGGATGGGAAAAAAG
>NZ_JBHIMA010000029.1:1196-3898 GCF_042193775.1 Bartonella sp. OD88NMGDW
CAAAACCTTGGTTATCAGACAAAAGCGATACAAGCCAACGATCAGGTTGCAGAACTTCAAAGCCGGCAGAATTCTGCGAGAACCTTAGCGGCATCTGGTGGAGGGGGGAGTGTTGGACCAATCACTTTAGCAAGCATTGATAGGATGTCAGAAGAAGAATTTGACGCTTGGATATCAAATCCGAAAAATAAAGCAATTTTTCGGCAATTGCATGGTGCTGGTAACGGGTATTAAGAGTGCATTTTTATAGAAATTAGCCTGTTTTATGCAGGGGTATGGTCCGGCTTTTAAGCCGGTTTTTTTTTACAGCAAAGAAAGGTTAAATCAATGGCATTAACAACAGTTAGAGCAGATGATCCTCATGCGATAAGCACGTGGTCAAAATTATTAAATACAGAAGTTTCAAAGGCGATACCTATTGCCCCTCTTATAGGCAGGGGGTCAAACAGCATTATTCAACTTAAAACCGAAACACAGAAGGGCAGAGGGGATTGTGTTACATTTAGCTTACGTACACAGCTTTTGGGACGGGGTGTTACCTCAGGACAGACGCTTGAGGGGAATGAAGAGGCATTACAATTCCTTCATGACAGACTATATATTGACGAACTTTCGCATGCAGTTCGTGTAGAAAATGAAGGTAGTATAGCGCAACAACGTACAACGTTTGATTTGCGCGACGAAGCAAAAGATGGCTTAGTTGATTGGTATGCAGATCGCTTAAGCTTGATGTTTTTCATTCAAGCTTGCGGATATACAGCAAGGACAATCTCTTTTGAAGATCGGATGATAGATATCGAGAATGTGCATTATGGATTTAATGAACCTCTTGCACCAAGTAGTAAGCGAATTATCCGTCCAGATGGTAAAACCAAGGATGAAGAGCTAAGTGAAGCGCCAAAACACAGCTTTAGTTTGAAGCTTATTGACGAAGCTGTAAAAATGGCAAAACTTGCTAATCCCAAAATTCGACCAGTACGTGTGAATGGGGAGAGTGTTTATGTTCTCTATTTGCATCCAACACAAGTGATGCAATTGCGTACCAATACAGATACTGGTCAGTGGCTTGATATTCAGAAAGCTGCTTACACAGGCTCTCGTGCGCAAAACCCAATCTTTGATGGTTCTTTAGGCATGTATAATGGTGTGATTTTACGTGAATCAGAACATGTCACTCATGGGGTTAAATCTACCGATCATACAGCGAAAAAAAGTGTGCGTCGTGCTGTTTTTCTTGGAGCACAAAGTATCGTTATGGCTTTTGGGAACAATCGCAATGTCAATCGCTATAAATTGGTGGAAGAGCATTTCGACTATCAACGTTACTATGGTTTGTCTGCGAAAACACTGATTGGCATGAAAAAAACCCGTTTCAAATTTCCAAATAGCTCTCAAGCAGCGCAAGATTTTGGAACGATTGTTATCCCCACCTACAGTGGTGAACCTGATAATTAATCATAGGGAGGAAACAAGACATGGCAGATCAATTACCCCCTCCATTACAGGGCAGAAATCTACATACCCAACAGGTAAGTTTTTTGCGGTTAAATATCTCGCATAAAGATAAGCATCTTACGGAGAAAATTGGGATATTACCCCGTGGCGCTTTGATCACTTCGATGAAGGCTTTTGTCAAGACGGCATTTTCTGAGGCAAAATTAAAGATAGGCAGCACCTATGGAGGCAATGAGTTCAGTGAAAAAGACATCAAAGCCCAAGGCACGCAAGATTTTACGCCAACAGATCAAAAGTCTTTTGTTGCAGATGATAAGGAGATGACCCTTTATGCAACACGAGACAAAACCACCGATGCTGGTGAATGTATTGTGGTTGTGCAATTCGTAACAAATCATTGAGGGGATAAGACATGGCAGATTATTTACCACAGCCCTTGCAAGGGAGAAATCTTCATACCCAGCAGGTAAGCTTTTTGCGGCTTAATTTTAGCTATGAAGATAAAGAAAAGGTGATGAAGATAGGCACCCTCCCTCGTGGTGCTTTGATTACTTCGATTAAAGTGTTTGTTAAGACAGCATTTTCGGACACAAAGGTCAAAATAGGCAGCACTGCTGGAGGGACTGAGTTTGGTGAAGCGGAAATCAAACAACAGGCAGTAAAAGAGGTTAAGCCCACCAATCAGAAGGAATTTGTCCCTTATGATGAAGAGGTCACTCTCTATGCTAAAGCGGACAAAACAGTACAAGCTGGTCAAGCAAGTATAGTCGTTGAATTTGTGACTAATCACTGAGAGGTATTTTGATGACACGTCATTATATTCGGGTTAAGACTGGAGGACCGATACCTGTAAAGCGAGATGTTTATCGTCATAAGAGAACACTTTCGCACTTAGTGTCGGTCATTCAAGATGAGATTGATGACATAGCCGATGAGTATGTTCAACAAATCCAAGAAAGCATTTTTGCAGCCATTCGTTTTTGTGAACGGGAGACCTTTTACTTTAACGAAAGCCGTGATGTGGTGTTTGAGACACGGGCGGGACAAGGTGTTTATGATGCAAGCACTACCAGCCATATCGAAAGTGCTGTTAAAATCAAAAACGTTTATCTGAGTTCTGATCAACATCATAAGTTTGCCTTGGAATGTAAGGACCATGTTTCTTTAGAGCCTTTGTTATCATCAGAGCAGCAAGGAACGCCGGTTTGTTACAGTTATTTTGATAGGAAATTACATCTTTATCCCAC
>NZ_JBHIMA010000003.1:0-105529 GCF_042193775.1 Bartonella sp. OD88NMGDW
GATCAATTTTAGTGAAAAGTTGCGTGAACACTGTAAAGTCCATGGAATTCCTCTTTAATGAATTTTCAACTTTTTATATGCTTTTTAAGCATTTTTCGTTGAGCTTTTTAGGATAGAATTAAATTTCGTAGACCTTTTCAGTTTATGAGAGATAACTGAATATTATGCATTAACTTTTGCTTTTTACGAGCATACAAGAAAAATAATACAACGAAATATTGTTATAAAAAGCTTTATCTAATAAATCTTATGGTAGGCATTTTCGCGTTTTTACTATTCAAAATTTTTATGTTATGTTTGTCCTTCTGCTGTTTAATAAGTGCATGTTCAGCGTTGCGTAAATGTGTGACCATTTGTAGTTTTGCTGTTTCATTTTGTAGCTTAGCGAGCATTCCAATTATATGTGCTTGTAACTCAGCAATACTTTTTAGATCTTTTGTTGTCTTGATTTCATTTAATAGTTCTTCAATTTGCTGAAAACGATTATTTGCTTCTTCAAAAGTCTTTAAACTTACGGCTTTATCAGTGATGGCTGCATATTGAATACGATCGTTGATAAAACTGCTAGATTCATGGACAGAGATAGGAATTTCTTCTTCTTTTAAAATCTTTTTAAGTGATGTAGATAGCGCTGAAGATTCATTTCTATTGTAGAGCGTTTCTGGATTTTTGAGAAAAAAACTGCTGTGATCTGTTTGTGCATTTTTAAGTTTTTTAGTGTCGAACTTTTGGCTTCCCGTTATAGACTCGTATATCTTTTTTGTTTTCTCAAGTTGTTTTTTTAGCATATCGAGAAGTTGGGTATCAGGTTGTGAAGGTTTTTTAGGCGTTGATGTATTCGAAGATGAACCTCCAAAAAAATTGGGCCACGTCGTCGGAACTGATGCCGACAAATCTGCTGCTCCAGCGCCCCAAACCCAAGCCATTGCTGGGTTTGAAATCCCTAAAGTTATTACAATTGCTATTGAAATGACCTTTTTTTTCATGTTTCCCTCCTGTCATTTTTTGCGTGCTGTAAGAAAATTGGTAACCATATTGCTGGATCATCACCAACTTCCGCGATAATGCTTTCGGCTAATTCTGCGTTATCAGGTGTACCTGATAACACCAAGAGCTCGTCACTAAAGTCGTGTTCGATGGTTTTTCCATCGCGTGTCAGATGGAATTTACCAAGATTCAGTTCTGCAAGCGCAGATTGATCACCCTGCTTAATGAGGAATTGGCGACTAAACTCACCAAGTCCTTTAACGAGTTCAAATTCAGTATCTGTTAGTTTAAAGCCTTTTGTATAATCTTCATAGTTTGCTTTGGGGTTGGCTAGAAAAATGTAAGTTGCACACTGTTGAATGAGTGTTTTGGCAATATTACTTTCCAAGGCATCGCTAGGCTCTTGTGTTGCATAAACAAAAATACCATTTTGTTTACGGATAGTCTTTTGTTTATTTTTCGCTAAATCTTCAAAGTACGGATCTTGCAAAGGCTTCCAAAACTCATCAAAGATATACATAAATCGCTGTCCGCTAATCATGCCTTCTGTGCGGTAAAGCAAATACATCATCACTGGAGTGCGAGTTTCAAAATTATCTAAAAATTCCGTGATATCAAAGCCGTAAATTTGATGTGTTGAGAGATCAAGAGCATCATGGGGATTATCAAACAACCATCCATAATCACCACCTTCACACCATTTTAGTAAGCGAGCATGAACAGAAGGATGAGCATTATAATCACTTAAACGCGGATTTGGTAAAAATTGTACCAGAAAGGACAAACGACGGAGTGATTGGTCAATGTTACTGCCCATAACAGACATAACCGCTTTGTTAATTTCTTCCTCGTCGTGATGCGTGACCTCACCACCAGCTTCTGCCAATTTTTTAACAAATTGTTTCAGAAAAATAAGATTTTCTTGTGTGGGTGGGAGTTGGAAAGGATTGAAACCACTTCTCCTGCCTGGCTTGAATGTTAAATATTTTCCACCCATCGCCCGAATGGCAATTTCCATGCCACGATCTTTATCAAAAACAACAGTTGTCGGCTTAAATTTTTGTGCTTGTGCTAACAAAAAGCCGAGTAACACGGTTTTACCGGAACCAGATTGTCCGATAAGTGCGGTATTACCAAGTAAACGTTTATTTGTCGAGTCCTCTTCAAGTTTGGAGGCATGAAAATTGAAATAAAGCGGTGTTTTACTGGTTGTTTTAAGAATTGTGACGGCTGGGCCCCATGGGTTACCAGTGGGTTTTCCTGACATAAAATTATGAAAAGATGAAAATGATAAAAAGTTTAATGATGTAATCGGAGCAGGACGTGGTCTCCATTTCCAATTGCCAGGAAGTTGTGCCCAATAGCCAGCCTCTATCGCTAAGTCTACAGGTTTGGGGAGTAGCGCAACATCTAGTAATGCTGCACTCGCTTTGGCCATATGGTCGCGAACTTGTTGAATTGTATCACCATAGATAGTCAATGTGCAGTGATGTTCTCCCATGACAAAATGCCCACTGATAAGCTGGTTTAGTGCTTCGTCAATTTGTTCAATTTGGCTCGTTGCCACATCTCGTGCATCAATAAGATTACGCTGATGCCGTTGTAAATAGTCTCTAGCAGCATGTCGAGAGAGTACTGAAAAGCTCTGTGTCAATACGAACTCGAAGTCACTTTCCAACAAAACATTTAATTGTCCCGGTTTGGTTGTTGCATCATATTCTTTAACTTCCAGCATTCCAAATCGACGCATTCCACTGGTTGTTCGCAGTTCACCAAGAGCACCCCATTTTGAGAAAAAAGGTCGATTGATAGACATATAGTCAGCAAAACGGTCATGGCAAATTGGCATGGGGCGATATTCACCATTGACAAGCATTCCAAGGAACTCAAGTGCAGAAGAATAAGCATGTCCATTTTTTTCATAAGCACCAAGAAGTTCTGCACCGTAACGGTTTAAAGATTGGCCTAAAGTACGATTGATGTCATTGAGTTCTTTGATACATGAGTCTTGTCGCATCTTTTTTTGGTCAAGCGTTTCACGTTCATGTTGAGAAAAGAACGACATAATTTTATCCGCTATCGGCTGAAAAATGACAGTCAGATATAAATCATTGACCATCAAATTATAACCAGTAAAGCTTTGCCGATATTTTTCATCAAGTTGATAGCAAAACATTTGATCAAATGTTGAATCAGGATATTCATAAACACGGCGGCGCACAATATGTGTCCAAAATGATAAATTGGCTGATGAAATACCCCGTAGAGTATTATTAAGCTCTTTTATCCATTGAAAGATATCTTCTTCTGAAGCGCTTTGATGTGAACGCCCGTCAATCTTCCAAATCGATAAATATTCCGCATTTTTAGTAGAGATAATCGTATCTGTAATATGATGTGAATAAGGCAGAAATAGGCTTACAGGTGTCTCTGATGCAAGGCGTTTGCTACTTTCAACAACTGTCATGTTTATCTCCTTTTACTGTAATCAGAGGGACTATAACTTGATGCGCCCCAAAAACCTTTGTTTCGATTGCGAAATTTAGTATCGATCCATAACCA
Source organism: Bartonella sp. OD88NMGDW (assembly GCF_042193775.1). Classification (NCBI taxonomy): domain Bacteria; kingdom Pseudomonadati; phylum Pseudomonadota; class Alphaproteobacteria; order Hyphomicrobiales; family Bartonellaceae; genus Bartonella; species Bartonella sp. OD88NMGDW. The sequence goes on from NZ_JBHIMA010000003.1 coordinate 3,550, forward strand.
CCAGATACGAAATGCCTTATCATCGTTTTTAGTAATTTGCACCATAATGAACCATAATGGAGGTGCTATAATCCACAAAAAGATACTTACTGTCATAGCAATAACAGCGACTCCCATAACCATAACGATAAATGGCATCATGGGGACACCCCATATAGTTGGAACACGTGTTGCTCCTTTGAATAGGGGGAATTCTTTTTGTTCTTGTGATTTCATAGGGTGCTCTTGTTAGTGGAGGTGAAATAATATGTGGCTAATATAAAAAGCTGCACCAGCAATAATGACACTGAACGCCCATCGCATAAATGTAGCTCTTGCGATGATGCGAAATATATAAATAAGCAAAAGTAATAAAAGAATGATAGCAGCAATGACAGGAATAACTATACTTAATCCATATTGCATCCCTATGAAAACATCTAAACTCTTTGTTTCCGTCTGAGCATATGCAGATTGAGTTATTAATAACATAATCGAAGTGATAAAAATAGCACTAATCTTACATATTTTTGATTGAAGCGTATTTAATTGTTTCATATCTTTTATCCCCTTTTAATTAAAGTTGCTATAAATAATATTCCTTTTTTCGTAGTATGAGCGACATTATTACTGGTACAAATCTATAATCAACGAACATTAAAAACGTTACGTATTATACTAATTTATGCATTACCTGTAAATAGCAGTTTAGCAAGTTGGGCTGAAGAACCTGCGATGACAACACCGATTGCCCATCGTATAAATGTATCCCTTTCAATGTAGCGCCCTGCATAACCAATTGCTAAGCACAGAAGTATAACAGCAGCAGCAATAGGGATAATATTAGTAGTAAGATCCGTTTGCAGAGCTTTTAAAGCATCTTCAGCTTTTAGTTTTGCATTCGCAGGATGTGCTATAAAAAATGCACTTATAGATGCAGAAATTGCTATGATTCTGTTGTTGTTTTTTGATTTGAAATTACTGAATTGTTTCATATTATACTCTTAATTAATGATTTTATTAATACTTTATATTTATTATTGTAAAGCATATGGTATTTTTACATGTTTACAATTATTAGATATAACCAATTAATTATAAATACATTACATGTTATATAGACTTACACTTGCCCCGTGAATAGCAGTTTAGCAAGTTGTGTTGCCGATCCAGCGATGACAACGCCGATTGCCCATCGTATAAATGTATCCTTTCCGATGTAGCGCCCTGCATAGAGAATGGCTAAGCATAAAAGTATAACAGCAGCAGCAATAGGGATAATATTAGTAGTAAGATCTGTTTGGAGTTCTTCTAAAGCCTTTTTTGCAGGAGCTAAACCTTGTGCTTGGGCCCATACGGGATGTATCGTAAAAAATGCAATTATAGCTGCAGAAAGTGTGATGATTTTGTTATTGTTCTTTGATTGGAAATTAGTTAGTTTTTGCATATTTCTCTCATTAAAATTTTAAATAACATTTTGTATCATAGTGGTCATCTTTAATTTTAATTAACCGTACCTGTGAATAACAGTTTAGCAAGCTGGGTTGCTGAGCCTGCGATAACAACACCAATTGCCCATCGTACAAATGTATCTTTTCCGATGTAGCGCCCTGCGTAACCAATTGCTAAGCATAAAAGTATAACAGCAGCAGCAACAGGAATAATATTATTAACAAGATCACCCTGCAGAGCATCTAAAGCAGTTTTTGCATTTGTTAATTTTACTTGAGCATACACAGGATTGCTAATAAAAAATGCAGTTATAGCCGCAGAAATTGTGATGATTTGATTATTATTTTTCTGGAAATTAGTTAATTTTCTCATATTTAGCTTCATTGATTTATCATAAATATTTTTCTACGAAATAAGAAACAATTTCATTGATGCGTAATGAAGGCATTGAAATCCAAAGTTTCTTTTACAAAAAATATTTCATATTCCAAAAGATTTATGCAGGTTTAAATAATAAATTGGCAAGTTCAGCTGCCGAGCCAGCGATGACAACACCGATTGCCCATCGTACGAATGTATCTTTTCCGATGTAGCGCCCTGCATAACCAATTGCTAAGCACAAGAGGATAACGGCAGCAGCGATAGGGATAAGCGTTTTTAAGTCTGTTTGGAGTGCATTTAAAGCGTTATTTGCAGGCTGTAAAACTACTGCTTGGGCTAACATAGGATTGGCCATAAAAAAGACAGCTGAAGCTGCAGAGCTTTTAATGATTTTATTATGAATTATTCTTTGAATGATATTTAATTGTTTCATATTGTTTATCTCAATTTAGATTTCTCTTTAGAATAAAAAAATATTTTATACAGCATGACTTTAATAGTCATTCTCATTACGCGCCTTTGAATAACAAATTGGCAAGTTCAGCTGCTGAACCAGCGATAACAACACCAATTGCCCAGCGTACAAAAGTATCTTTTCCGATGTAGCGCCCTGCATAACCAATTGCTAAGCACAAGAGGATAACGGCAGCAGCAATAGGGATAATTGCTTTTAAATCTGCTTGGAGCGCTTTTAAAGCTGTGTCTGCAGGAGTTAATGCTGCTGCTGCTTGAGCATACACAGGATTGGCCATAAAAAATATAGTTAAAGCTGCAGAAATTTTAGTAGTTTTATTTCTAATTATTGTTTGAAGAGTATTTGATTGTTTCATATTGTTTATTCCAATTTAGATTACAGTTGATATAATTTTTATTGTACTAAATAAAAACACAAAATCTAAGTTTCTTTTTATTATATAAACATTTCGTGTTTAATAAGATTTATCAGGCAGATTTAAACAATAAATTAGCAAGCTCCGCTGCAGAACCTGCGATGACAACACCGATTGCCCATCGTACAAATGTATCTTTTCCGATATAGCGTCCTGCATAACCAATTGCTAGGCATAAAAGTATAACGGCAGCAGCAACAGGGATAATCGTCTTCAAGTCTGTTTGGAGTGCAGTTAAAGCTTTGTTTGCAGGCTGTAAAACTACTGCTTGGGCTAACACAGGATTGGACATAAAAAATGCAGTTAAGGCTGCAGAGGTTCTAATAGTTTTATTCCGAATTATTGTTTGAAGATTTTTTAATTGTTTCATATTGTTTATTCCAATTTATATTACATTGGTATGAGTAATTTCTTTTCTTCAATATATTTTTTATTTAATACAATGAAAATACTGAAATTTAAGTTTTCTTTCATGAAAAGTTTATGCAGTTTGAAATAATAACTTGGCAAGTTCAGCAGCTGAACCTGCGATAACGACACCGATAGCCCATCGTACAAATGTATCTTTTCCGATATAGCGTCCTGCATAACCAATTGCTAAGCACAAAAGTATCACAGCAGCAGCAATAGGGATAAGTAGCTTTAAGTCATCTCGGAGTTTTTCTAAAGCAGTTTTTGCATTTGTTAATTTTGCTTGAGCATACACAGGATTGCTCATAAAAAATACAGTTAAAGCTGCAGAGATTGCCGTAATTTTATTATTATCCTTCAATTGAAAATTGATTAATTTTTTCATATTGTTCAACCTTATCACATTGTATTAGGTGTAAGTAGTTTTTCCATAAAATTAAGGAATAATTTCATTGATGTGCAATAAAAGTATTAAAGTCTAAAATTCTTTTTTCATTAATAAACATTTCGTGTTTAATATATTTATTAGTTTGGTTTAAATAATAAACCAGCAAGTTCAGCTGCTGAACCAGCGATAACGACCCCAATCGCCCACCGTACAAATGTATCTTTTCCGATATAGCGCCCTGCATAACCAATTGCTAAGCACAAAAGGATCACAGCAGCAGCAATAGGGATAATCGTCTTCAAGTCTGTTTGGAGTGCAGTTAAAGCTTTTTTTGCAGGATCTAAACCCGCTGCTTGGGCAGATGCAGGATTGGCCATAAAAAACACAGTTAAAGCTGCTGAAAATGCAGCAATTTTATTACGAGCTGTTGTGTGAAGAATATTTAATTGTTTCATGTTGTTTATCCTGATTAAGATTAAAACTCCCACAAATGACCCCTCGTTCATGAAGAAACTTAAAGAGATATTTTGGATCAGCCCAAGTTCTTAGTTTTCCTCTTTGTGTAAGTAACGTATATTTATTTGGCTTTCCGGTGATTGGATCATCGGAAATAAACGTAAAATACCATTCTCTTTCTGAAAGCATCACGACTGTAATCTCACGTGCTGCTTTTTGACTAAATGCTATGTCAACGCTGTTTTGTTCTATCATTTTCATTATCTTTGCCCTCAATTAGAAGAGATTTTGTCCAATCTTACTAATTAGAGCTTTAACATTTTCTTATCTACCTTTCATTATAATATCCTATCAAAATTCTAGAGTTTCGTGAAAATATCAGTTGTCACTCTAGCGAGCCTCTCGATGAAGAAAAATCTTCAGCTGAAAAAGCATCGTTGGTGCCACTTTCTTTATGTGTAAATGCATCTTCTTCTCCTTTTGAAGAGAGAGGAAGAGAATCTACGTTAGTTGCCTGTTCTAGTTCTTCTTTTTTAAGCTTTACAGGCTCCTGCAAATCTTCATTTTCTCGTACAGCAGCTTTTACTCCAATATATGAAGTAACTTTTTGTATAGAGGTGTGGTTTGAGTTTTCTGTGTTGTAGAAATTTAGCACAGATTGCAAAGTCGCTTTTTCAAAGATGCACTTTGATGTTGTTTGTTCATAGCAGTAAGTTAGAGCGTTTTGTACAGCTGTAAGATTTCCGCAAAAATCAAATGCATCAAAAAGAGAAAACAATTTCACATTTCCAACACCAATTTGCCCTAAAATTATGTTAAAATTATGTTCTCTCTGTTCAGTTGTTGCGATTGTTTCCTTAAGCTGAGATGATTGATAGAAGAAGTTATCTTTATCATCTGTTACGTAGACATTGTCCCGCGCTTCTTGTTCGGCGATAACTGAAAATGTTATGGGGGGCGTATTGGATATGTATGCAGCAGCAAAAAATGTGAAATCTGGAACAATCATTAGCAATACACCTTATTATGAAGAATTTTATTAATACAAATGCTCATTCTTTGTGGTGCATTTTCTCGTTGTTTTTTGATTTTATAAATTTGCAGAACGAGATTGTTTAGCTTAGAATATTCCTTGTGATTATTGTTTTGTTCTCTTCTAAAAATATTTCTAATATATGCGAGTATCCAACCAACAAGATAAAAGTGCGGAATAAAATAGAGCACGTTATGCCAACCAATATTATTGGAATCACGAAAAAAGGCGCTGCTTTTAAAAAATAATAATCTTTGATACTGTATTGAAGCTGCTTGTTTTACATAATTCTCTGGTTGCAAAAATCTTTTCAAAAAAAATTTATACGAAGTAAAAAGCCGTTGTGTGTAAGGGGAGGTTTTATTGTCATAATGAACTACACTATCATTATACAGAGAGGGCTTGTTCTTTGTTGCGTATTGCCATAACTTATAGAGTGACGATTTATATTTACTTTTGACTACTGATTCATGAGAGTCAGAGAGGTGTGATGGCGTTTGAGCACTGCATTTAGTAGTTTCAGCGATTGAGCTGAAAAAAGATGCAGTGATGGTAATTGATGTACCAATAAACAGTTCTTTGTGGTCCAAAGCACATCTCCGTCAAAGTGATATATGCATCGTAATTTTAATTTCGATAATAAATGGACAGAAATTGTCTATAATTGTGTTTAAAATATGGCAAGAAAAAAATTCTTTTTTGCAAGGGGAGTAATTAAGGTGAATGATCTCAAAAATATGAATTTTGATGAACTACAAGAGATGCGTACACAAATCGATGTGGAATTAAAAAAACGGCAAGCAAAGGAAAAGCAAAATGCGCGACGAAAAATTCTTGAAATTGCTAACGCCCATGGAATTGATATCGCTGATCTTGTGAGCAAAGAGCGCCATTATAGAAATCCTAATAACCAATGGGAATTATGGAATGGGCGTGGACGTAGACCTAAGTGGATTAAAGAGTGGTTGGAGAATGGGTATACACTTGATGAACTTGAAGTAACATAATACGTGTGCGATATTTACAAGATAAGGGAATACTAGGGAATGTAAATGCAAGAAGTATGCTCTTTTGGGTAATTTGATTGTATAAACATACTGAACAAATATATTAAAGTATTGAGTGATCAAATAAAATGATAGGGGGCATGAACAAATGTATTTAAGTGAAAAAGTCTTGTTGTTATAATCTGGCAAGCATAATGATGATGCCGGATTAAAATATTGTAATTGCTTTTGGCATTTGAGAGAGGGGGATATTTTACTTCTTTTTATAGTTTTATTGACTCTTTACAAAAATGGTCGAAATGAGAATGATTTATTGCATAGGGATTTTCACTCAATATGTAAAATGATAATTTTATCAATTAATATGTTAATAAATTAGCATACTTATATTTTTGAAATATTGTTCTGTAAAACAAGCCTGATGTTATAGATTTTGTTTGGTCTTTTTTCTGTAAGATTATATATGAGGCATTTACTTTATTTATCGATTTATCGTTCGTTTAGTTGAGATGAGTGAGTGTGTAGGAAATGAAAAATCTCTATGGCTGTTATGAGTTTTATAGAATTTATGACATATTTCTGAGCGTTTGTGATTAAAATTCATTTATGAGCATTTATGAATAATGAATTATGAATAAAGAGCGTATTTGAAAATAAAAGGATTAAGCCATTCTATTGCGGTTTATCTTCTTTTATGGTGTGAAATAGGGGGGTGATATGCACGTTTACAATTTTGTGTGATGGTATAGATTACGGAACACTTTGTTATATATCGGAATATTTTTTCTAAAATTGTGTGGTATTCCACAATAAGTTAAAGGGTTTGTCTGAGGAATAGAATACCTCAAACGGGATACAGTTGTGTTACCAATTTACGCGCTTGTTTTAAAAGAAAAATTTTTCAATGCAACGAAGCTTATTTTATGATGCTTTTCGTGAATAGTATAACGTGAAAGTCCCTATGATTACATAAAATCCATTTTTGTACACCAGCTTTTATTTCAATAAAAAATATAAGCCGGCGTCCTTATACACTTTACTCGCCTCCAATATTGCTAAAGTCCTTAGTTCTTGAGAGAGGGAGGTTTTTTATTGCTTTGTTTAATTTTTTTTATTTATACGACACTCTCGTTCGTGATGTGCAAGTGAATGATTTTGATTGCTTAAACATGAGAGAGATTTGAAATAAGGGTATTTTATGATCGTTAGATTTCTCACTCAATATGAGAACAATGAATTTATTATTATAAATAAAATGTTGTGTGCTAAAAAGTCTTGTTTATTTCGTTATGACGTGAAATGGCTTCTTTTAAGGTGTGGTGATATAAGGCAACCTCTTTGAGACATTATTTTTCAGTGCGTGGTGAATATTCTTAGAATGTACTCGCTTGTCGAGTCTTATGTTAAGTGAAATATGGGAGGAGGAAGTCAAGAGAAAATTACTCGACAGGAATCTGGTTTGTAAACAGATTGGATGAGATAGGAATTTTTTGTTCTTTGAAGGAGGAAGGCAAAGGTTGTAAAAAAGTGAAATAGGATGAATTTTTGCTTAAAGTGGGAAGCCGTGTAGAAGACGTGGGGCATTGGGAGTGAGACCGGCAGCTTCTTGAATGAAGTATTTTTTTATTTTTGGCGCTTGATTAACGATACCAAGGCCGGTATCGCGGAGCATCCGTAAAAGAAGGCTATCATTAGAAAAGAGTTTATTAAGCCAATCATTGCTTAAAGCCATACGGACAACTTCAAAACGTCTCCAGCTTTGATAGCGCTCTAAAGCAGTGAGGGAGCCAATGTCAAGACCTAGTCGTGCTGCTTCAATAATCACTTCAGCGAGGGCAGCGCTATCGCGTAATCCTAAATTGAGTCCTTGTCCTGCAATGGGGTGGATGGTATGGGCGGCGTCGCCAACGAGAGCAAAACGTGGTTTAACGCATTGACGTGTTAAAGAAAGACTTAAAGGAAAAGCTTGACGTTCGCCATTCCAAGAGAGTTTGCCTAATCGATGGCCAATGCGTCTTTCGAGTTCTGTTTCAAAAATAAGGGCATTAGCTTTGAGATAATATTGCGCAGTTTTATGATCTTCATTCCACACAATGGCAGATCGGTTGCCTTTGAGAGGGAGAAGAGCAAAAGGACCGGCAGGTAAAAAATGTTGAATTGCTTGACCATTATGGGGTTTTTCATGTTCAACTGTGCAGATGATTGCTGTTTGTTTATAGGGATGAGAAAAGTTTTTAAGACCTGCTTTTTGGCGTAATTTCGAATGGGCTCCGTCGGCTGCAATAAGCAATTTTGTTTGCCAAACCTCTTCATTATTTAAAGTGACGGTTTTATGTTGGTCTTCTTGATGAAAATCAATGACACGCTTGTTTGCAATAACAGGAATATTGAGATCTTTGACACGTTTTTTTAAAGTGTTGATGAGTTCTCTATGTTCTACCATAGCAGCAAAGGGCTCACCAGGGTTAATATCGCCTTCAAAGGTTAAAAGGGTGGGTTTGACAGGATCACTTGTGCTTGTGTCTGTGATGATCATTGAATGAATGGGTTGCGCATAGGGTTTTATAGGTTCCCAACATTGTAATTGTTTTAACATACGAATAGAAGCAGCAGCAAGGGCAATGGCTCGTATGTTAGAAGCAGGGGTATCTCCTTGTGGAGCAGCATCAACGATTTTTATTTTCAGATTAGGGGCTGTTTGTTTGAGTGCTATCGCTAGGGTTAAACCGACAGCTGCCCCTCCTGCAATGAGCAGATCACATTGTTTAGTTTTATGAGATTTAATTTTTTTATTGGGTTGTACGTCTTTATTGCGATTAGAACACACAATACTTCTTCCATTGTTTACAGTTTGCTTTTTTTAAAAAAGAATATCTTTTTAAATTGCCTAAAATATCTTAACGTTTACTTTTCTTTCTACTTTACAAAACGAGGTTTCTTTTTGGCACCAATCTGATGACAGATTGGTTTTTCAGAGTTCTTCTGCTTAATCATTTATGTGATTCATTTTACAGATTTATCGGATAAGCTTTTTTGAATGTCCTCTTCAATTCTTTTTACACTTGGTTGATAAAAAAGAAAACTAAAAATAACCAAAGATGGTCGTGTATTTTTTAAGTTGTATGAATTACTTTAGTATGCCTGTCCTGAAGGGGACATTTAGTTAGTATGATAAATAAAAAACTGTGTTCATTCGTGATGGTTAAAACAGTATTCATATTTTGCCGTTATCATGATGTAGCGTAAAAAACATCGTCTGTTTAGGAGGTGCCTATAGGACCCATGTAAAACTTTACACATGAGGTGTTTTTTGGTTGATCGTGTGATAAAATATTCAGCGAGAGCTTTTTGTGCGCCTTATGAAGGATAGTCTCTTAGGGTGGTGATGTATGAGTGATATGAAGTGGTTAGAAGGTAGAATGCGCTAGACTAGATAAAAAGTCGGATTGTTTACAGGTTATTTGTTTACAGATTGGCACAGAGTTTAAGCTTCATCCTTTTTTACGAGAGAGAGTTATAACTCTTTAAAATATGAAAGTTTTGTATTTGGAATTGATAGATGCACCGAAGTTCTTCTCCTTATGATTCATTAGAAGTGCGAAATTCTCAAGGTTCGCGTCTTATTGAGATGTTTTTACGTCAGATAGGGGTATTTATTGGGCTTGGGCTTTTGGGCTTTATTATTTTTTGTGTATTTGCTTTGGCGACGTGGAATGTTGAGGATCCATCTTTAACCCATGCAAGTACAAATGAGGTTACAAACCTTATGGGGTGGATGGGGGCAATTTTTTCAGATTTTATTATGCAGTTTTTTGGCTTGGCAAGTCTTGCTGTTTTGTTACCGCCATTATTTTGGTCTTTTCTCTTGTTGGCGCAAAAGAATATCTACAATTTGACTTTGCGCTTTTTTTTATGGGCGCTATCAACGATTTGTTTTTTAATTGCTTTTGCCCTTATGTCACCTGTTGCTTCTTTTACTTATTGGCCATTGCCAATGGGATTGGGAGGGGTTTTAGGAGATAAAGCTTTAAGTGTTGCTTCTTCAGTTTTTCCTCTTTTTCTTTCTCCTCTTTACACGGTGTTTTTCAGTGTTGTTTTTATTCTTTTAGGTTTTTTCACTGCTGCTTTTGCTGGCAATGTGATATGGCGGCGTCGAACAAAGAAAAGAAAAGAAAAAAGCATTCCAAAAGATGCAATCGTTAATCCAGTTTTTGAATTGGAAGAAGATACGGAATATGCTGCAGAGGATGATCGTGAAAATCATGGTTTTTTTGCGACAACTTTTGGCGCTCTTTTACATCTTTTTTATTTTTTACAAGCGCGTTTCTTTCGTTTTTTCTGTTTCAAAAGGCGTTTTCAGAGTAAGGGGCAAGGAAAGTCATTTGATCGAATTGAGCCAACTTTTTTGGGTGAAAAAGTAAAGTGTGAGGAAAATCAAAATAAAACCTATGTTGCTTCTGTTAAAAATCGAAAGTCTTTAACAGCTTCTTCAAATGGTGATTTTGTTCTTCCTCTTGTAGATTATCTTTCGGTTCCACCACCGTCTGTTAGAGATGCAAAACTTTCTCCTGCTGTTTTAAGAGCAAATTCTCAGGAACTTGAAGGGGTTTTGTTAGATTTTGGAGTTAAAGGGCAAATTATTGATGCTTGTCCTGGACCTGTGGTGACTTTGTATGAATTTGAACCGGCTGCTGGCATTAAGTCCTCCCGTATTATTGGTTTGGCAGATGATATTGCACGCTCGATGCGTGCGATTTCAGCGCGTGTTGCGGTGGTTCCAGGACGCAATGTGATTGGAATAGAATTGCCTAATGCAAAGCGTGAGATGGTTTATTTACGAGAAATGTTGCAGGCGCAAGAATTTATTGACAGCAAAGCAAAGCTAGGACTTGCTTTAGGTAAGACAATCGGGGGGGAAGCTGTTATTGCAGATTTAGCAAAAATGCCCCATCTTTTGGTTGCTGGTACAACAGGATCGGGAAAGTCTGTTGCTATCAATACAATGATTTTATCATTGCTTTATCGTATGACACCTGAACAATGTCGTCTCATTATGGTGGATCCGAAAATGCTTGAGCTTTCGGTTTATGATGGCATTCCTCATTTATTAACACCCGTGGTGACAGATCCTAAAAAAGCCGTGATTGCTTTAAAGTGGGCTGTTCGTGAAATGGAAGAGCGCTATAGTAAAATGTCAAAATTAGGCGTTCGTAATATTGATGGGTTTAATGCACGTCTTAGGGAAGCAGCAAGTCAGGGAGAGACAATGGCGCGGACAATTCAAGTTGGATTTGATCGCGAGACCGGTGAGCCTCTTTATGAAACGGAAACACTTGATTTTAGTCCTATGCCCTATATTGTTGTCATTATTGATGAAATGGCTGATTTGATGATGGTTGCTGGTAAAGACATTGAAGGCGCGGTTCAACGCTTGGCACAAATGGCACGTGCTGCCGGTATCCACGTGATTATGGCGACGCAGCGTCCTTCTGTCGATGTTATTACTGGGACGATCAAAGCCAATTTTCCTACACGTATTTCTTTTTCTGTAAGTTCAAAAATCGATAGCCGAACAATTTTGGGCGAACAGGGGGCTGAGCAATTATTGGGACAAGGAGATATGCTCTTTATGATGGGAGGAGGACGTGTTCAACGTGTGCATGGTCCTTTTGTTGCAGATGATGAAGTGGAGCAGGTTGTTGCGCATCTCAAAGCGCAAGCACGACCTGATTATTTGGAAACAATTACGCAAGAAGTTGAAGAGGATGGTGCTGATGTTTCTTTAGCTTCTCCTTCAGAAGATGATCCCTATAGCCAAGCTGTTGCTATTGTGCTTCGTGATCGTAAGGCTTCGACTTCTTATATTCAACGCCGTTTAGGCATTGGTTATAACCGTGCTGCTACATTGATTGAGAGGATGGAAGAAGAAGGTATCATTAGTCCAGCAAATCACGCAGGGAAACGAGAAATTTTAGTGCCTGCCGAAGAAGAACGCTTTTGAAAAATCTTTATAGTTGCTTTCTATAACATCTTATAAAACAAGTGTTTATCCTACTGTATCGTAGAAAGTCTGTATTTTCATATACCAGTTCTCGATTTGCGATAGCTCCTTGGCACTTGAGACTCTTTATAAGGGGATTCTTTATCTTATATAACTTTTATTCACACACCAACCTTGCTTGTAACGTGCAAGCAAATGATTTGAGTTGATTCAATATGAGAGAGTATGAGATGAGAGAATCTTACTGTATTTGGCGTTATGATTTAAGTTAAAAAGATAATTTATTATAAATCAATATCTTGGTATAAAATAATGTTATTGCGAGTGTAGGGGTATAAAAGCATGTAAGGCTTGATATTTAAGTGTCTTTTTAAGTGCGCTCTAAATATTTAGGGGCAAGGCTTATCTGTGGAGCCTTATATAGATGAATCATATGGGGTGGGAAGCTAAGTGAAATCTGCTAAACTTCAAACTGTTTACAGACTGGTTCGGGTGAAAATTTTTATTCTTTTGGATTGGAAGGAAGTCAAAAAAGCATTTTTGCCACTTAAAGGAGTTTTCAGGTTCGCGAGCAATATATGTTTAGTACTTAATCCGTTATGTATTGACTATAATTTATATTGCTTCACAGATTAGGGGTGGGAAAGAATATATAAAGAATATATTATGCGTTTAGAAAATCAGCAGAAAAGCGGGAAATTTGAATGCCTTCGGAAATTTAAACGCAGACTGATTATTTGGAAACGATACCGCAGGCAATAAAGAAGGATGTTTCTTTGGCTTTTTCTTTAGCAGATGATCCCTATAGTCAAGCTGTTGCTATTGTGCTTCAACTTCTCATATTCAACATTGTTTAGGTATTGGTTATAACCGTGCCGCAACATTGATTGAAAAGATGGAAGAAGAAGGCATTATTAGTCCAGCAAATGATATGGGTAAGCAAAAAGTTTTGGAGATTGTCGAAGAAGAATACTGTTAAAAATATTTTGATATTTTTTTCAAACAATATCTTTATTTTATAAAGAAGGGTATTTATTCATCGTTGATCACTTAAGTTATAAATTATAAAGTCAATTAAACATTGCTTGGGAGCATTTTTTATGAAAACGTCTTTTTTTCCGCAAAGAAGAGTCTTTGGGTTGGTGGGAATTATTATCTTTTGGTGTTTAACTTTTCCTGTTTTTTCGCAAGCGTCTAATAAAGTGATAAAGGCGCAAAATGTTGTAAATCACTTTGCGGCAATCAAAACAATGACAGGTGATTTTATTCAGTTTAGTCCAAAGGGAAAAATGTCCCAAGGGACATTTTATTTAGAGCGCCCAGGGAAAATTCGTTTTATTTATAAGAAAATGCCTTTACAGATTATTGCAGATGGCCAATTTGTAGGTATTAACAATCGGGCTTTGAATACTTGGAACTTTTCACAACTTTCGCAAACGCCAATGAAGTTTCTGTTGGCTGATAAAATTGATATATCTTCTGGGCGCTTGTTGGCATTTCGCGAAGATCCAGGGGCTGTGACGATTGTTCTGCGTGATAAAACGATTGGGGCTGGGCAAATAAGGATGGTTTTTGATTCTAAAGGCTCTGCTTTGCGGCAGTGGACAATTGTTGACCAACAAAATTTGGAAACTACTGTGCAGATTATGAATGTGCGGACAGACGTCCGTTTCGCTAATGGAATGTTTGCACTTCCTTCGAAGAAATAGTGCGGTGTTGTTTCATTGGGATTGAAATGGATGTTATTTCGTATTGCAACTTGGAATATTAATTCTATTCGTTTGCGTCTTGCACAGGTTTTTCAGTATTTGGAACTCTTTTCCGCAGATGTTTTGTGTCTACAGGAAACAAAATGTCCAGATGCTTTATTTCCAGTGGGGGCTTTTGAAGCAGCGGGTTATAAGCATATCGCATTGAGTGGACAAAAATCTTATAACGGGGTGGCTATTATTTCTCGTTTGCCTTTTAAAAAGGTAGAAAAGCGTTTCTTTTGCCAAAACCAAGATTGCCGCTATATCTCAGTTATTGTGGAAGCCCATGGGAGAAGCTTGCGGATTCATAATTTTTATGTTCCTGCTGGGGGAGATATTCCAGATGCTGATGTGAATGAAAAATTTCGTCATAAGCTTGATTTTTTAGAAGAAATGTCTTCCATACGTGCGGATCAAGGAGATGGTCTTTCTTCTCTTTTGGTGGGCGATTTAAATATTGCTCCTTTGGCAGAGGATGTTTGGTCTCATCAGCAATTGTTGAAGGTTGTAAGCCATACTCCCATTGAAACCGAGCGTTTACAGGACTTGTGTTGTCAAGGTGGATGGGTTGATCTGATGCGGTTTCATATTCCTGCTCCTACCAAGCTTTATACATGGTGGAGTTATCGTGCACGCGATTGGGCATTTACCGATTATGGACGGCGGCTTGATCATGTTTGGTCTTCTCCTGATTTAGCACCTTTTGTTGTAGATCTTTCGATTTTTCGTGATGCGCGCGGATGGGAACGCCCTTCAGATCATATTCCTGTGCAAACTGTATTTGATTTTTCACGTCAAGTTTGAAATAAGAGGTAAATAAAGTATTAATATTAAATAATGATTCTGAAAGAATGCGGGAGACTAGATGTATATCAGAAATCTCAAAAGGGGCGCTTCTCGTGGATTACTTTCTTGTGTCTTGTTGTGTTTGCTTTTGTCAGGATGTATGGTTGGTCCTAATTACCAGAAAACATCTTTTCGTGTTCCAGCAGTTTGGGGAGAAAAATCTGCACAGACTGTAGGACAGCCAGTTGCGCTTGCCGGATGGTGGCGGCGTTTGAATGACCCTGTTCTAGATGCATTAATGGATTATGCGATTTCTGGAAATAATAATGTTGCTGTTGCCAAAGCTCGGGTACGTGAGGCACGTGCGGGTTTAGGACAGGTTGTGGGAACTCTTTTGCCAAATGTGTCCAATTCAATTTCAGGAACCCGTAGTTATTCTGGACAGTCTGATGCATTGTTAAACCAATATCATAGTGGTTTTGATGCAAGCTGGGAGCTTGATTTTTTTGGTGGGCATAAACGAGCGGTTGAAGCAGCGCGTTATGGTCTTGATGCGGCTGTGGAAGATATGCGCGCTACCATGGTGACATTGTTAGGAGATGTGGCAACAAATTATGTACAAATGCGTGGTTGGCAACAGAAATTGTTAATTGTGCGGCAAATTGCAGTATCACAACGTAAAACCTATGAATTGATGCGTGCTAGATTAACAGCTGGTGATGTTTCTGAGCTCGATGTTTCAAATGCGCAAGCACAAATGGCAAATACAGAAGCAGATATATCACAGATGGAAGCGAATTTAGCAATGAGCGTTCATCGTCTTTCTGTCTTAACTGGTCGTGTGCCTACGGCATTGAAGGCTCTTTTACAAAAAAATGCTAAGCATACAAAGATTCCACAACCGCACTGGCCGATACCAGCAGGAATTCCAGCTGATATTTTGTTAACACGTCCGGATTTACGACGGGCAGAGCGTCAATATGCGCAAGCGACAGCGCGGATTGGTCAACGTGAAGCAGATCGCTATCCCTCACTTACTTTAACAGGTAATATTTCGACAGCCGCAACGGCGATAGATCAGTTATGGAAAAATTCAACGATTGGTTGGTCTTTTGGGCCTGGTTTGCGTTTTCCTTTTTTTAATGGAGGTCAGGTTGAGGCTTCTATTGCGGTAGCGCGTGCACAGCGTGATCAAGCTTTTATTACTTATCGGGCTGCTGTTTTGGGAGCTTTAGAAGATGTAGAAAATGCGCTGGTAAGATTAACTAAAGAACATCAACGCTTAGAAAAGCTGATCATTGCGAATAAAGCTTCTCTTCATTCCTTAAAACTTTCACGGAGTCTTTTTGAGAATGGAAATACCAGTTTTCTTGAATTGTTAAACGCTGATCGCTCTTATTATTCTGCACAAATGGCACTTAAAGATAGCCGTGTTTCTTTGGTTACGCAATATATCACGTTGATGAAAGCATTGGGGGGGGGCTGGGATGGCGTTGTTGATGTATCACGTCCGGAAGTCGTTGATGGTGCACCTCGTTCGCGTGCAAAGGTAGGAAAATGAAAAAAAGTCTACTCAAAAATTTCATTACAAAACACAAAAAACTTTCTTTCTTTTTAGCTGCTATATTTCTTCTTCTCTTGTTTTTATGGTTGCGTTCTGTTGTTTTTGGAACATCTAGCCCAACTTATATAACCGCGGTGGTGAAGCGTGGGGATATTGAGGAAAGTGTTTTAGCTTCTGGTCTTGTACGTCCTTATCGGTTGGTGGCTGTTGGTGCGCGTGCAACAGGGCGTGTGGTGTCAATGCGCGTTTCTCCTGGGAGTGTTGTGAAAGAAGGCGATCTCTTGGCAGAAATTGATCCTACAGATCAAGAAAATGATTTAAAAAGAAAAAAAGCAGCATTATCTCACTATTATGCGAGTTTGGTAGAACAAGAAGCCCATCTTTCTCTTGCGCAGAAAAATTTAGCACGTCAGAAAAAAATGATCGAGTCACGTGCGGTTTCACGGGCTAATCTCGATGATGCTGCGACACAAGTAAAAATACGTGAGGCACAAATTGCTCAACTTCAACAGCAGATTGTGCAAGCACAAATTGATGTGGATAGTGCAGAGGTCAATTTAGGTTATACACGCATCATTGCTCCTTCAGCGGGAACGGTTTTGGCAACAGTTGTGGAAGAAGGACAGAATGTGAATGCGGTTCAGTCGGCGCCAACAATTGTTATTTTGGGCGATTTGTCAAAGATGACGATCAAGGCGCAAATTTCAGAAGCTGATGTTCTTAAAGTTCAAGCTGGACAACCACTTTATTTTACAGTTTTAGGGAATTCGCAGCGTCGTTATGAGGGCGTTTTAGAAAAGATAGAGCCGGCTCCTGAAGCAATTCGTGCTGATGTGAGTATTAATCCTGGTATGGTAGGGGGGTCTAGTGCTTTAATCTCATCAGCTATTTATTATAACGGAATTTTACATGTTGATAATGCGGACAATTTTTTGCGAACCTATATGACTGCTCAAGTTCATATTATCTTAGGGCGTGCTCAAAATGTTTTGTTGGTTCCAAGCGATGCTTTACGCGATGAGACAAAAGAGCATAAGGCATGGGTTTCTGTTTTGGAGGGGGGGAACAAGGTGGTTACTAAACAGGTGAGCGTTGGTTTGAATAATAAAGTGATGGCAGAGATTGTTTCAGGACTGAATGAGGGTGATGTTGTTATCACCGGCTCGCCTGATGGGGTGATGCCAGAACCTTCTGACGTGCATAGTGAAGACGAGATTTAAGCCATGAACACAAACCAAGCAGATGCTGTCCTTGTGTTGGAAAATATTGTACGTAAATTTCCAGCGGGCGAAACATTTGTTACTGTTTTGAAGGATATCAATCTTACCATTAAGCGCGGTGAAATGGTAGCGATTGTGGGAGCTTCTGGTTCAGGAAAATCTACATTAATGAATATCTTAGGCTGTCTTGATCGGGCAACTTCTGGTCGTTATTGGATTGCAGGGAAAGAAACAGCCTCTCTTTCAGCTGATGAATTGTCGGCTTTGCGGCGCAATCATTTTGGTTTTATTTTCCAGCGCTATCATTTGTTGAATGAATTGACAGCTCTTGGGAATGTTGAAATTCCGGCTATTTATGCAGGATGTGCTGTGGAAGCAAGGAAAAAGCGTGCACAAGATCTTTTAACGCGCTTGGGCATGGGCGATCGGGTGAATCATCGTCCAAATCAACTCTCAGGTGGTCAACAACAACGGGTGTCTATTGCTCGAGCGTTGATGAATAATGCGGAGGTTATTCTTGCCGATGAGCCAACAGGTGCACTGGATAAACAGAGTGGACAGGAAGTGTTGCGTATTTTGGATGAGCTTCATCAAGAAGGTCGTACTATTATCATTGTAACTCACGATATGCAGGTGGCCAAAAGAGCGGAGCGTATTATCGAAATCAGTGATGGAGAAATTATTGCTGACAGTATGACAAAGGTTGCGAAGAAAAGAGCAGCGGGGGCAAAGATAAAAACGGATAGTCAGTCTTTTTACGAAAAACAGACACTAAAAGTTAAACAACAGCTTGGCTCTTTTCGGTCTTTTGTTGAACGTTTTCGTGAGGCATTTGTTATGGCTTTGTTGGCAATGAATGCACATCGAATGCGAACTTTTTTAACAATGCTTGGGGTGATTATCGGTATTGGGGCGATTATTGCTATGGTCGCTTTGGGAAATGGTACACGAGAGAAAATTTTGGAAAATTTTAAAAGCTTGGGTGCTAATACATTAACAATTTTACCTGGCAAAAGTTTTTCTGATCCACAAGCAGAGAAAATAACAACTCTTGTTGAAGCTGATGCAGAAGCATTGTCTGGGTTACCTTATGTTTCTGGTGTAACACCTCAGATTTCAACAAGCTCGAAAGTGCGTTTTGGTGCAGTTGAAGTCAATGCCGTCATTGTGGGGGTGGGAGAACAATTCTTTCAGACACAGGGGCTTAAGGTTTTCAAAGGACAGTTTTTTGATCAAAAAAGTGTGCAGGATCGGGCGGTTGATCTCGTGATTGAGAAAGAAGCATTGTCTGTTCTTTTTCCCCATAGCCATGAAAGCCCCCTTGGCAAAGTGGTGCTTGTGGGTAATGTTCCAGCACGTATTATTGGTGTTGTTGATTCACAAAATAACGCAAATGGAAATACATCAAATACATTACAGCTTTATTTGCCCTATACAACAGTGCAAACGCGTTTTCTTGGCACAACAGAAGTTCGTGCGATTACCGTTAGGATTGCTGATGATGTCGATTCACATTTAGCGGAAAACATGGTGAAACGTTTTCTCATTATGCGGCATGGTGGAGAGGATTTTTTCATTAGAAATTCAGAATTCTTTCGTGAACGTATCATGGAGAGTACACATATCTTAACACTTTTAATTTCTTCAATTGCAGCGATTTCCCTGATTGTGGGTGGTATTGGGGTGATGAATATTATGCTGGTCACCGTTTCTGAGCGGATCAATGAAATTGGTGTGCGTATGGCAGTTGGTGCACGCCAAAGTGATATTTTGCAGCAGTTTCTCATTGAAGCGGTTTTGGTTTGTGTCATTGGTGGTGGTTTGGGGATTCTGTTTGGGCTTTCTATCGGTGGTTTATTTCTTCTGTTTAAGGCGCCTATCCACTTGGTTTATACGATTGATTCGATCATCCTATCCCTTACTTTTTCGACCCTCATTGGAATATGTTTTGGCTTTTCTCCAGCGCGGCAAGCTTCACGGCTTGACCCTGTTGTCGCTCTTTCACGCGATTAAGCTTTATCAATTGGAGCATATTTGTTGTGATGTTTACCACTTGGAAGAAGCGTTTATGAAGCGAAACATGGATGGGAAAAGTTTAGCATTATTCGCTGTTCCATTTTAGAAAACGCTTTATTCGTTAAGTGGAGCGTGCTTTATAGAATGTTAAAGGATGACGTTTTACGGACCAACGTATCATGAATAAATTTCCCTTGTATTTTTATAACTATACAAAATACAAGGCGCGATAACTTTAGGATTTTAACCTAAAAGTTAAGAGGGGAAGTGGAGTGTATATCTGTTAACAAACAAGATAAAAAAGAAGAAAATTTAAACGAAAAACAGCTTATATCTCAAAAAAACGAACGGGTATACGAGGCGAGTTGGTCTTCTATAGTTTTTCTTTTCCTTTTGTTTATTCGTTACCCTGTTTTTTGTCACAAATTGTATGGCAAAGGGAGGGGCGTTGGTATTGGTAACGTTTGGTTTTAAGATTCTTTATGGCTTTATGCGGCGGAGATATAGGTTTTTACGAAGCTCCAGTTTTGTAGGGAGAATGAGATGAATGCACTTATGGGCTCATGTTGCTGGGAATGTTAATTGCTGCATTCATTATTATGTGTATTGGTATAGCTGATTATTGGTTTTATGATATGCTTTTATTGCGTTTAGCACCTTCTGAGTATGAACTTATACTCTTTCAATAGATAAATATCAAGAAGAAGCTCACCCAAATAATAAAGTAAATCTCTACATTTTTGTAAGTGATTACATGATATTTATCAGAGATGAGTAGGAAGCAGATTCCACTCTTTTGCTGATAAGTAAAACTTTATTCATTTGTTTTGCTTAGTACATATTCCATTATTAAATAGTCGGTTCATTCAGTAAATCGAGTTATCTAAAGTCTTTTGGGTGAAACAATAGGCATTAACCAGTTTGGCTAGACTCGATAGTTGAAAGTATTTTTCATTGGGGGGAAGCATGAAGCTGCAATCGCTTTTACAGACATATCGTGACGAAGCGCGTACCGAACGGGACAAAGGTACGTATTTTGAGCGTTTTGCTCTTGCTTATCTGACACATGATCCTCTTCAGTCTGGATGTTATGAAAAGGTTCAAACCTTTAAAGATTGGGCTCGTGAAAATGATTGGGATGGTCGTGATACTGGTATCGATCTTGTGGCAAAGATTCGTGATGGAGAGGGTTTTGCAGCAATCCAATGTAAATTTTATGATGCCGCGTATCGGATTAGAAAAGCAGATATTGATAGTTTTATTTCGGCATCAGGGAAAGCTCCATTTAAGCGGCGTGTTATTATAGATAGCACTGAAAGTGCTTGGAGTGATAACGCTGAAACAATGATACGGGGGCAGGATATTCCTGTTATACGGATTAATCTTTCCGATATACAACAAAGTCCGATCCGTTGGGAAACTTTTGCAGTCCAGGGCAAAGTTGTGTTGGAGGATAAAAAGAAAATCCGTCCACATCAGCAGGATGCGTTGCGTGATGTGCGTGCTGGACTTATGGAAGCAGATCGGGGTAAGCTTATTATGGCTTGTGGTACTGGTAAGACATTTACCAGTCTTAAAATTGCTGAGGATTTTGCGGGTGAAGGCAAGTTTGTTTTGTTTCTTGTTCCTTCCTTGGCACTGATGTCACAGACGGTTCGTGAATGGACAACGGATGCAGAAATTGGATTGAGATCCTTTGCTGTCTGTTCAGATACACAAGTGGGAAAGCGTCGTAAAAATAGTGATGATGTTGCTGAAATTGATGTGTTTGATCTTGCTTTTCCGGCGACAACCGATGCTGCTAAACTTGCAGAACAGGCGGGTAAGAGTGTTGCAGATAGGATGAGCGTTGTGTTTGCAACCTATCATTCGATTCAGGTGGTTGCGGATGCTCAGAAAAAGTATGGTTTGCCAACATTTGATCTTATCATTTGTGATGAAGCGCACCGTACAACAGGGGCAACGCTGGTTGGAGAGGATGAATCCAATTTTGTTAAGGTGCATTCTAATGATGTTATTCGTGCCAAGAAGCGCCTTTATATGACAGCGACACCACGCATTTTTGGTGATAACGCAAAAAGTCGTGCGAATGAAGTTAATGCCGTTCTTGCTTCGATGGATGATGAAAAGCTTTTTGGTAAAACACTTTTTTATCGGGGTTTTTCTTGGGCAGTACAGAATGATCTTTTAACGGATTATAAGGTTATTGTCTTAGCAGTGGACGAAAAATTGGTCAGTTCCGCTGTTCAGAAGCGTCTTAGTGATGACCAGTCTGAGCTTGTTCTTGATGATGCAACGAAGATTATTGGCTGTTATAAGGCGCTGACAAAACAAGATCTGAAGGCTGATGTTGGTGCGGATCCACACCCCATGCGTCGTGCTTTAGCGTTTTGTAAAACTATTAAAAGTTCTGAACTGGTGCGTGATGAATTTTCTGCGGTTGTTAGAGAATATCTTGATTATACGAAAGAGGATACGGAAAATGAGCACTTTCTGAAGTGTGAAATTGAGCATGTTGATGGCACTTTCAATGCGAAGGATCGTGGTGCATTACTTGATTGGTTGAAAGCTGATAGTGGTGAGGATGTTTGTCGTATTTTGACCAATGCACGGTGTTTGTCTGAGGGGGTGGATGTTCCGGCTCTGGATGCGATCATGTTTTTAAATCCACGTAAGAGCCAGATTGATGTTGTGCAAGCGGTTGGGCGGGTGATGCGTCGGTCTGAGGGCAAAAAGATGGGGTATGTCATTTTGCCAATTGGCATTCCCTCTGGGATTCCAGTGGAACAGGCTTTGAACAACAATGATAAATATCGGGTTGTTTGGCAAATTTTAAATGCTTTGCGTGCGCATGATGATCGTTTTGATGCGACGATTAATAAGGCATCGCTGAGCCAAGATATCAGCAATGTGATTGAGATTATTGGCGTCACACAGAGCACGGAGTTACAGGCTGTTACAGCTGTTGTAGACAATCTTCCACTACGCTCACAGCCTGCACGAGCGGGAATTGGAGCACCGGAATATGATTTAACTCGTACAGATCAGCTAAACAAGGAGTTTTCTTTCCCGGTGGATGAAATTTCTCGTGCGATTTTGGCAAAGATCGTCAAGAAATGTGGGACACGTGATTATTGGGAAGATTGGGCGAGCAACATTGCTGAAATTGCTAAGAATCATATTACGCGTTTAACAGGTATTCTGGCAGAGCCAGATACTGAGGCACGTCAAGCCTTTGACAGATTTATGGCAGAACTTCGTGATGATTTAAATGATGCGATTACAGAGGCTGATGCGATTGAGATGTTGGCACAACATATTATCACGCGTCCTGTCTTTCAGGTGTTGTTTGAGGAGTATCAGTTCACACGTGAAAATCCTGTCTCGCGTGCTATGCAGCGTATTCTTGATGTGCTTGATAAGGCGAATCTTGATAAGGAATCCAAAGATCTGGAAAAATTTTACGCAAGTGTAAAATTACGCGCCAGTGGCATTACGGATCCAAAAGCAAAACAGAGGTTAATTATAGAGCTTTATGATAAGTTTTTTCGTTATGCTTTTCCACGCACTGTAGAAAAACTAGGCATTGTTTATACTCCCGTTGAGGTTGTGGATTTTATTTTGCACTCTGTCAATGAT
The DNA here is from genome assembly GCF_042193775.1 of Bartonella sp. OD88NMGDW. Taxonomy (NCBI): domain Bacteria; kingdom Pseudomonadati; phylum Pseudomonadota; class Alphaproteobacteria; order Hyphomicrobiales; family Bartonellaceae; genus Bartonella; species Bartonella sp. OD88NMGDW. The sequence goes on from NZ_JBHIMA010000003.1 coordinate 26,524, forward strand.
GTCTTAGAGCAAGAATTTGCGCAAACGCTTGGCTCATCGGGTGTGCACATCATGGATCCCTTTACAGGAACGGGGACTTTTATCACGCGGCTTTTGCAATCGGGTTTGATAAAACCAGAGGAGATGAAACAAAAATTTTGTCATGAAATTCATGCCAATGAAATTGTGCTTTTAGCCTATTATATTGCAGCCATTAATATTGAGACAACCTATCATGGTCTGATGGGGGGAGGTTATGTTCCGTTTGAGGGAATTTGTTTGACCGATACATTCCAGCTTTATGAGCAAGAAAAAGACCTGATCAGTGATTTGCTGGTGGATAACAGTACACGTCGGGCACACCAGAAGGAACTGGATATTCGTGTTATTGTTGGCAACCCCCCTTATTCTTCTGGACAAAAAAGTGAAAACGACAATGCACAAAATATTGCCTATCCTAAATTGGATCGTCGCATTCGTGAAACCTATGCCGCTCAATCCAAAGCAAGCAATGTTAATGGACTTTATGACAGTTATATTCGTGCCATTCGGTGGGCAAGTGATCGCATAAAAGACTGTGGTGTTATTGGTTTTGTGACAAATTCAGGTTTTATCAATGGATACTCTACGAATGGCTTACGAAAAGAATTGAGTGAAGAATTCTCGAGCATTTATGTTCTCAATTTGCGTGGTGATATTCGCAAAAATATGTTGAGCAAAGGACGTGCTCAAGAAGGGCAAAATGTTTTCGGCAGTGGAAGCATGACAGGAATTGCTGTTACACTATTTGTTAAAAATCCAAATGTTACGGAGCAGTGCAAAATTCATTATTACGATATTGGTGATAATCTCACGACAAAAGAGAAATTATCTCAACTTCAGCGGTTGAGTAGTGTTGGTGGTATCAAGTGTGAACACGGTTGGCAGATGATTACACCAGATGAGCATGGTGATTGGCTGGATCAGCGCAACAATGATTTTGAAAAATTTCTAGCCTTAGGTGATAAGAAGGGCAGTGATAAAAAGCTATTCAAAATTTTTTCTCGTGGTATACAAACTGGTCGTGATGCTTGGGCATACAACTCAAGCCGTGAAGTTTTAGCGAAAAATATGAGCAATATGATTACTTTTTATAACGGTGAAGTAGAGCGTTTTAATAATGCCTACACACATGCTGATCGCAAGGCGCGTGCGAATGCCGTGAATGATTTTGTTAACACGGATGCCAAAAAGATTAGTTGGAGCAGTAGTCTTAAAGAAGAACTGGTAAGAGGAAAGTTTTCTGAATTTGAAAGTGATTGCTTAATTCAAGGTCTTCATCGTCCTTTTACACAGCAATGGCTTTATTATAACCGCATCTTTAATGAGAGAGTTTATCAAATGCCGCGTATATTTCCTATGAAGCAAGCGGTTGAGAATAGGGTAATACAAGTTACCGGTATAGGAGCAAGCAGTGGTTTTTCTGTCCTTATGAGCAGGGTTTTGCCTAGCTTAGATGCAATGGAAAAAGGTCAGTGTTTTCCACGGTATGTTTATGAGGATTCTGCGTCCTTGAAAAATAAAAAGGAAGAGCAGGTTCATTTATTTGCAAATTTTGCAGAGGAAAGCAAAGAAACTGGTTTAGAGCGGCGTGATGCTCTCACGGATGAAGGGTTGGCTTATTTTAATGCAGCATATCCTGGTGAAATGATAACAAAGGATGATTTGTTTTATTATGTTTATGGGATTTTGCATTCAGAAGATTATCGTGCGCGTTATGCACATAATTTGTTCAAACAATTGCCACGTATCCCAACAGTTAAAAAGGTAGAGGATTTTTGGGCTTTTGTAACAGCGGGGCGAAAGCTTGGTGATTTGCATATGAATTATGAGGAGGTTGAGCCCTATCCCATTACCTATAAACAGGGTGATCCAAGAACTTGGATGATTTCTGATGAGAAGAGTTTCTATCGTGTTGAGGCGATGAAATTTGCTGGTAAGCGTGGTGCTATTGATAAAAGTACAGTGGTTTATAATGCGCATATCACGATGCAGAATATTCCTCTTGAAGCTTATGATTATGTGGTCAATGGCAGGTCTGCTCTTGAATGGGTTATGGAACGGCAGATTGTCAAAACGGACAAAGCGAGCGGTCTTGTTAATGATGCTAATCGCTATGCTGTTGAAACGGTGGGTAATCCAGCTTATCCATTGGAATTGTTTCAGCGGGTTATTACTGTAAGTTTGGAAACAATGAAAATTGTGCGCAGTCTTCCAAAATTGGAAGTGCGAGAAACTGAAAAAGTGAAGTTATCCATTGTGCGGTAAAACAGCGCTGTGTCGTAACAAACTGGCACTATCATATAATTTGCCAGCTCGTGGGTATTGCGACAGCTCTTGGCACTTGAGACGGTACATAAGAGGCATGCCTTTCTTGTACAGTTTTACGCCACGCAGGCTCTCTTCCCTTGTGATGTGCAAGTCCTTTATGATGTGCAAGAAAATGGTTTTGATTGATTCAACAGAGAATAGATTTAAAATGAGAGAGTTTTACACTATTCAAAATCCTTATTTAAGATGAAGAATACTTATCTTTATAAATCAATATGTTGCATGTGATAAAACATCATAGGTAGTAAGGTCGCTAAAATGATGACGCATGCGCTTTAGCGACCGTGATGAATAGCTTTAAGCAGAGTTTGTTCGTTGAGTCTTATGTGAGTAAACCATATAAATGGGGAAGCTGAGAGGAACCTGCCCAGAGAAGTAGGATTGTTTACAAATCGTTGCTGATAGGAATCATCGTCCTTTGAGATGTTGGAAGGAAATCACAACTCTCATGAAATCTGTCCTTTGAGCAGGGGTGATTGGAAGTGAGCAGGGAGAACGCGTTAGATAAGAAGCTGGATTGTTATTGTTTACAGATCGCTAGAGTTTAAAAATTTTTGTTCTTTTTTGGGGAGGCTGCCAAACAAAAAGTGTTTTTAGAGGGAAATGATTTATGCCAAAAGATATTGCTATAAAAAGTGTGGGATGTTCGTGGCGGTGTGCGTTTTGAGCTTATTCCTATCTGTGATCTAAAATGCTCTTATGAAGGTGCTTTGTTGAATGAAGAGATTGTTACTAATATATTGATTTATCATGATAGTTTAACCTTCTCTCTGTTGAATGAGAAATCTAATTATCATAAATTTTCTTATTTTAAACCTATTAAAATTACTTCTTTTCATGTCATATGAGTTTGGTGTGTGCGTGTTTAAGAAAGGCGTAAAGTATGCCTCTTACTAATCATCCCAAGTGGCTTAAGAGCTATCGTAATACTTGGGGGCGGTAAAATATAGGATGGGGCGGTTTGTATTTTTATGAAGCGTAAAGACGGTGGTATCAATAGATCTTTATAACAAGTCTGGAGATCTTATAGTTGTCTGGGAGCTTTATTTACAAGAGCTTATATATTGGGATGGCATGTACAGATTCCGTGCTGTGAGATATGTTTGAGATGTAAGAGATGTCTTTGGGTGAATGTGCAATACAGTGATACGTGTATTGGGGTATTCTGTGTTATATGAGGGTAGCTCTGTCGAGCTTTTATAGAGGCAACCTCGTGTGGAAGGATATGGAAAGAACGGTATGAAGCAGTTCGTGGGTAGCAAGGTTTTTAAAAAGTCAGAAGGATAAAGATTAGAATGCGGTTCTGATATAGACTTGGAGCGTTTTAATATATTGGAATATGAGAATGCGGATTTGATTGATTTGTTGTATTGCGCTTTCAGCATCGCTCTTTTTAACAGGATAAGCAATGAAATGGATATCAGGCATTAAATACTTAAGTTCTCGCATCGAGCGCCACATATGGTAATCATGGGTGACGATATAAAGGGTCTTATAGTGGTGTTTTTTGATCCAAGCAGCACTTTCTTCGGCGTTTCCTCTGGTGTTAATCGCTTGATGCCCAATGTCAATACAACAGGAGACAAGTCGTGGGCTAATATGCCTGTTATGCATGAAACCTTTCAGATTGGTTGTGCTGTTTACGCCACTGATAAGGAGTCGTGAACCAAGCCCCCTTTGTAAGAGATTAAGTCCTGTCTCTATTCGGTTTTCTCCGCCTGTCAGCACAATGATGGCATCAGCTTTGGGGAGAGGCTTTGGGGGAGAAAGTCGTTCAGTTTTTTCAGAAAAAACAATAAAACCACCCCAGAAAATAAAAACAATGATTGCAAGAGTAAGTGTTGTCGGTGGAAAATAGCAAAATAAAAAGCGCATAGACCAACGATAATGGGGTCGTTTTGGAAGAGGACGTTTTAAATCATTTTGCGTCAATGAGTTGGAATGGTAGGAGTGGTGAGTCATAAAATTAAAATAAACCGTTTTCACATTGATCGATTTTTTTCAGTTGCGCTAAAATAGTCATGCGGTTTGTAAGGGTGGTAAGAAAAGAAACGAAAATAATAAGAAAAATGATTTTTCCGTAAGGAACGGAACTTATGGAAATATGTCCAAACAAAGCTGTTACTTGGCTAGCTTCCACTCTTCCCAAGTTATAATTCGTCCAGAGACAAAAGGCTAAAAACAGAAATATGCTTGTGAGACCACCATATAAAGCACCACGCAGTGCAGTTTTAAAAAAATGCCAGTCAAATTGGCGGGCAATGAAAATAGTTTCAGTACCAAGGAAATATAAGACATTGATAATATGCGCATTTTCTGCCAATGCATTGCGGGTGGTAAAAATGATGGTAAGAATAAGAGAGCCTAGAACCAATGCTAAAATTGAAAAGCCAATGAAAACAGTGGTGTATGCCATGGTCGCAAAACGATGGACCCAAACACGGTGATCATCAAATTGACCTCCTGGAATTTGGGTTTTAATGGCGTGATTAATGGCTGCAAAATTGATTTTTTCATCTCTCTTCAGAGTCACAATGATAAGGCGGGGAAGGGGCAGTTCATTGATATTGAAACCTGTTCCAAGCCATGGCTCCAGTAATTTTTCTGTAGCTTTTTGGTCAACAATTTTTGCATCTTGTACACCAGAAAATGTTTTGACCAATTGTACGGCATCACGGAGAGCTTTGTTGATATCAACATTGTCAATGGGGCGTATTTGTATTGTTGCTTCATAGCTAATCTGATTACTCCAATTTTGGGCGGCACGTTGGACTAAATCAACACCGATTAAGGTGAGGCTTGAAAGAAATGTCATAATAGCAATAACGGCAACCAATGCTTTTCCAGAAATATTACCACTGGGAATAATCGCTGTTGTATTTTTTTTATTGCTTGTAAAAATGGGGAAAGACTTATTCATGAATCGTCATCCGTCCGTTATGGAGAAGCATACGTCGTGCTGCAACTTGTTCCATTAAGGCAATATCATGGGTAGCAATGATCACAGCTGTTCCAAAACGATTTAATTCAATAAACAAACGGAGTAGGCGTTTTGCTAAGGGCGGATCGACATTTCCGGTTGGTTCATCGGCAAGTAGAATTTCAGGTTGATCAATGAGCGCGCGTGCAATGGCTACCCTTTGTTTTTCTCCGCCAGAAAGAACTGGTGGTAAAACATGAATATGATCTCCCAGACCTACCCAACAGAGAAGATCTTCCACTTCACTGCGATAGGTTGCTTCTTCTTGTCCTTTAATGCGTAAAGGTAAGGAGACATTTTCATAAGTGGTCATGTGGTCGAGTAAACGAAAATCTTGAAAAACTACACCGATACGTTGTCGCAGCGCAGGGAGCTCTTGCCGTTTGAGTAATGCTGTGTCTGTTCCAAATAAATCAATATGACCGCGGGTGGGTTTGAGTGCCAAAAACATAAGACGCATCAACGACGTTTTCCCTGCTCCAGAGGCGCCAGTGAGAAATTGAAATGATCCAGGAGGAATATGAAAGCTAATATCACGAAGGACCTCAGGTCCCATTCCATAGCGTAGACCGACATTTTCAAAATGAATCACTTTTTATTATTACTCCTGATTTTATATTGCATCATTTATTCTAAGAACTCTTACTTTCATTACTTTAGATTTTTGTTTTAAGCTTGTTTATTTTAGATTTCATGGTTTTCAATATTTTTTATACACCCTCGTTATAGATAAATATTTTTGCTCAAGAATATTATCACGTATACTTTCTCTTTTTAGCTTTATTTATGATTTTAGCAGGAATTTCAAAGGGATTCTAGCATAAACATCAGAACTATTTTTTCTTCTTTCTCAGAGGCTTTTTTGCATTGAGTGGGTACTGGGCGATTTTAAAAAGCTATGTTGCTCTTTTTATCTTACTTTCTTATTCTTATCTGTATTCATATTCCAATCTTGAAGTTTTTTCTTCAATTGTTTCTTATTTGTTATGAAGAAAGGCGTTTGTTGTTAGAGTTGTTGAGCTTCCCATGAATTGTTTTGTTTTTTATTCTCATCGGTGGTTTTCGTAACAATGCTGAGATAATTTTAGCAAAAAACAAAAACCACCGTATGTTATATTTCTTCGTGGGTTCTTTAATTTTGTCGGTTAGCAATCAGATCTTCAACAACTTGTGGTTCGGCAAGAGTTGAGATATCTCCGAGAGTATCAAAATCGTTTTCGGCAATTTTTCGTAAAATACGTCTCATAATTTTTCCTGATCGCGTTTTAGGAAGCTGTGGGGCAAATTGAATTTTATCCAATATGGCAATGGAGCCTATTTCCTTTCTCACATGTTTAATAAGCTCTTTTTGTAACTCTTCACTTGGAGCTGTCCCTTCCATTAAGGTGATAAAACTATAAATTCCTTGTCCTTTAATGGGATGCGGGTAACCCACAATGGCTGCTTCTGATACAGCGGGATGAGAAACAAGGGCTGATTCAATTTCAGCAGTTCCTAACCTGTGCCCTGAGACATTGAGAATGTCATCAACCCGCCCTGTAATCCAGTAATAGCCGTCACTATCGCGCCTACAACCATCGCCTGTAAAATATCTTCCTTTATAGGAGGAAAAATAAGTTTGAATAAAGCGCTCATGATCTTTATAAAGCGTGCGCATTTGTCCTGGCCATGAATCACTGATACAAAGATTGCCTTCTGCTTCACCTTCTAAAATATTGCCTTGGGCATCAACAATTTGGGGTTGAACACCAAAAAAAGGACGTGTGGCCGATCCTGCTTTGAGGGGGGTTGCACCAGGCAAGGGCGTGATCATATGCCCTCCTGTTTCCGTTTGCCACCATGTATCGAGAATCGGACAACGGTCATTTCCAACTGTATGATAAAACCATTCCCATGCTTCTGGATTAATCGGTTCGCCTACCGTACCTAAAAGACGCAACGATGTCCTGTTTGAGTGTTCAACAAACGAATTTCCTGCTCCCATCAAGGCGCGGATAGCTGTTGGTGCGGTATAGAGTGTATTAACTTGGTGTTTGTCAACAATTTCCCAAAATCTTCCTTTGTCAGGAAAGGTTGGTGTGCCTTCAAACATTAAAGTAGTCGCACTATTGCATAAAGGTCCATAAACCAAGTAAGAATGACCGGTTATCCAACCAATATCAGCCGTGCACCAGTAAACTTCATCGGGGTGGTAATCAAAAACGTATTGATGTGTCATCGCGGCATAAACAAGATAGCCCGCTGTGGTATGCAAAACGCCTTTGGGTTTGCCGGTGGAGCCTGAAGTATAAAGAATAAAAAGTGGATCTTCAGCGTTCATTGGTTCTGGTGGGCAATCTGTTTTGGCATGAGCTATCTCTTCGTAGTACCAAAAATCACGCCCCTCTATCCATTGAATGGGTCCACAAGTCCGCCGTATAACCATGACTTGGTCTACATGCACGTTTTGGCGTGCTGCTATCTCAATAGCATGATCAACATTGTCTTTTAAGTTGATCCGTTTGCCGCTACGCAAGCCGTGATCAGCGGTAATGATGAAGGTTGATTCGCAGTCAACAAGGCGTCCTGCTATTGCCTCTGCAGAAAAGCCAGCAAAGATAACCGAATGAACAGCACCAATGCGGGCACACGCGAGCATAGCATAGGCTGCTTCGGGTATCATGGGGAGATAAATGGTTACTTTATCGCCTTTCTTAATGCCACGACTTTTCAAAAGATTGGCAAAACGACAAACATGTTCATAAAGCTCGTTATAGGTTATTTTTTTATCATGATAAGGATTATCTCCTTCCCAAATAAGCGCGATTTTGTCTCCATGGGTTTTCAGGTGGCGATCAATGCAATTATAGGCAACATTTGTTATCCCATCTTCGTACCATTGAATGGAGACATTTCCGTTAAAAGAAGTGTTTTTTACTTTTGTAAAAGCTTTAAACCATTCAATGCGTTGACCATGTTTGGCCCAGAAGCTTTCTGGATCATCGATGCTTTCTCGATACCATTGTTGATAAGTTTCCTCGTCGAGCAAAGTATTTTTTTTGATCTCTTCTGATACTGGATAGATTTTTTCAGTCATGCTTCCCTCTTTTTATTTTTTAGAAAAATCAGCCATTGTATTTTTATATTTGCGGCAGAGTCGTCCCTAAAGCTTTTCATTGTGAGGTTAGACTAAATGACAAAGATTAGAATAGTCAATTTTTAAAATCTGATGTGATGATATTAAAGAGGGTATTCTATGTTTTTAGGATACTCAAATATAGCAAAACCTATTGCGGTATAGAGCTTTTTATAAACACACTAAGACATTTAAAAAATGTCTATTATAAAATATTTTTTATAAGTTGATATAAACCAATATCGTTAAATAAAAGACTAACAAGAAAGAATATACAGCTTATTAATAATGACTTTTTTAGAGAATCTTCCCAATTGTAATAAATAAACTTATAATAAAAAATATATATATAAAACCAGAAAAAAACGTTGCTATAAGCGATTCAATAATTTTATGAGTAAAATCTGTGATTATAAATGATAATTTCTCATTAATAGCACCATAGCTACTTTATTCAGTGTACTTGGGACTCATCCAATAAATATTAATATAAACCGAAGTATCTACACAAAATATCAGAAATAATGAACAGAATTACTGTATATAATGTTGATTTTATAGATACTTTCCAACTGTAACCACCAATTTTTTTAAAACCAATAGCATATATAGGGATGAATACAATGAGAATGCAAAACAGTCTTATGATTTCATAAAGAATATTCATTTATAACAAAATCCTGATTATAAGATGTGATCCACAATAGATATCTCCGAAAACTATTTTGTCCACAGATGTAGATATTTAATTTTGGTATATTCTTTCGAATATATTTACAGAATTATTTATCTTCAGAGATATCTTTGTAGCTACTTTTTATAAATTAGAACCAACAATTCTTATAAATTAGAACCAACAATTCCAAGCTGACTGTCCAAAGCCATAAATAGCGCCTCCAATGAGTCCCCCTCCCAAACCTACAGTTCCACCTGTAAGAGCACCTCCTAGTCCTCCAAACAGAGCTCCCCCTGCTGCTCCTGTTAGCCCTCCCTGAACTCCTAGTGTAGAGGCGTGTGAAATCATGTTATTAGCAAAACCATTAAAGCTACATGCATTTCCATGAGTATGTTTTGATATTCCATGAAAAGGTCTTGAATTGTGCGAATGACCAAAAGAAGGCTTTGTCACCATATGACCGAATGTGTTGAATGAACCAAACATATTAATTCTCCTTAATTATCCACATTAAAAGTAGTATCATAATGATACATTTGAAATGGCTATCGCGTATTTTTAGAAAAATGTAAAATATAAACTTTAAAAATGGCAATAAAATACTGTATAAATAATAACTATATTATGTATATGAAATATTATTCTTTATAATATAATAATATTATTTATAATATTTTTAAACACAAGAAATGACACCATATTTTTTATTAATTAAAGTTTAAAATTAGAAAAATGTGCATCTGAAAAAATTGGTGTTTTTCTCTTTGTTTATGAGAACGATAAAGAAATATCGTTATTGAAATCGATCTCATTGCCATTGTTTTGCCTGCATGTATTATGTGCATATGAACGGGATTCGTTCTTTTATTTTTCAGGCGAATATTGACCGTATTTTACGCTTTGTAGAGCATAGAAAGTCTTTATGCTATTGTTGGACCTTATAGATTGCTATTCATGTCGTTTAGCGCGGCTCTTGGTGCTCTATTGGGCAATTGAGATGTTTATTTTTCTCAAGTGGCTTACATGAAAGAGTTTTGTTACTGTATTATGCAGCCATAAGCCTCTTTTTGCCTGCTTTACGCCATTGGCATGTGGGGAAATTGTTTACGCGTGTTGGAGAAGTTAAGAGAATTCGTGGTTTTTAATGGAAATCATTGCGATAATCGTATTAAATATTCTTTTGTAATTAGTGATTTTGCGATAGTTTTTTCATGAATGCGCAACGCCCCTCTTATCATTTTGCCTTTATATAATAAGGATTTATTTTTTATGTTGCTTTTGCTGGAGAGGCGGTCAGAGGGGAGGCGAAGTAGAGCCAATGTGCGAGAATATGAGAGCCAAATTGCAATGCTATCTTAAATCTATTGTACGTGTTGTGGATGTGCTGGTGAGAAATTTGAGAAGATCAGCTTTTTTGCTTATTTTGCTAACAGGATGAAAGAGGGACTGGAATCTTTTTTGCTAGAATTGCTCTTATTGATATTGAAGGAAATATTTTTTCTCATTTCTGTTGTTTTTGGCTTGTTCGTAGAATTTTCAATGGGAATTTATATGAAGGGGGAATGAATTTATATGAGAGGAAATTGCTTTACACAGGGCGTTTTCCAAATAAAGCGGAGCCAATGCGAAGGACGTTAGAGCCAAACTGTAGAGCAGTTTTGAAGTCACTGGACATGCCCATGGAAAGCTTTGGAAGACCTGCTTGTTTTGCTAATTTTGCTAAGAGCGCGAAATAGGGTCCGGGGTTTTCATCGACAGGGGGGATGCCCATAAGACCGATGATATCAAGTCCATAGTTGTTTTTGCATTGGTTGACAAAAGATGTCGCTTCTTGTGGTGCGATACCACTTTTTTGCGGTTCTAAGCCAATGTTAACCTGAACATAGCAAGGAAGATGCCTTTTTTGTTTTTCCATTTCTTCAGATAAGCTTTTTGCTATTTTTTCACGGTCAACCGTTTGAATAACATCAAAAAGTTTGACCGCCTCTGCTGTTTTATTTGATTGTAGGGGACCGATGAGATGAAGCTTAATATTTTCAAATTGTTGACGTAACCCGAGCCATTTTTGTGCCGCTTCTTGTACGCGGTTTTCTGCAAACAAAGATTGGCCTGCTTGTAAAAGGGGACGTATATCAGCGGCAGAAACAGTTTTTGAAACAGCGATAAGTTCAATTTCTTCTATAGGGCGTTGTAGCTCTTGACATGTTTCAGCAATGTCTTTTTGAAGGTTTTGCCATGCTTCAATGGAAGGGGCGTTGAGGGGCGTTTGTGTATTCATATTTTTGTGCTTTACCTTTTTTGTTCAAGAGTTGGTCGTTTTTTAAAAGTTTTATAAAATACTTAGGGAAATATTTCACGAAAATGTTGACGATGAGCTTAATCCATGGTCAAGCATAATAAAACAAGTTTTTTGGTTCAGTTTTATTAAAAGAGTATAATGGGAATGACGATTGAACATTATAATATAGGCGAACGCTATAATCCACGTGCGAGAGAAAAAAAATGGCAAGAAATTTGGGATGAAAAGAAAATTTTTCAGACTGTTCAAGAAGATGCTCGTGAAAAATATTATGTTTTAGAAATGTTTCCTTATCCGTCAGGCCGCATTCACATGGGGCATGTGCGCAATTATGCCATGGGGGATGTGGTGGCACGCTATAAAAGGGCAATGGGTTTTAATGTGCTTCATCCTATGGGGTGGGATGCTTTTGGTATGCCGGCTGAGAATGCTGCTCTGCAAAGTAAAGTGCATCCTAAAACTTGGACTTATCAAAATATTGCTGTAATGCGCGGGCAATTAAAGCAATTAGGGCTCTCTTTAGATTGGACGCGTGAATTTGCGACTTGTGATGTGGAATATTACCATCGTCAACAAATGTTGTTCCTTGATTTCTATCAAAAGGGGTTGGTTGCACGTAAAGTGGCTAAGGTGAATTGGGACCCTGTTGACCACACCGTTTTGGCCAATGAGCAGGTTGTTGATGGGCGGGGTTGGCGTTCTGGTGCGTTGGTGGAACAGCGTGAATTGACGCAGTGGTTTTTCAAAATTAGCGACTTTAGTGAAGAGCTCTTGGCTGGGCTTGAAGAGCTGGAGCAGTGGCCCGAAAAAGTTCGCACTATGCAGAAAAATTGGATTGGAAAATCACAAGGTTTGCTGATTCGTTGGGCTTTAAAGTCGGCGGGTGGTGTTGATGATGTTTGTGAGAAATTTGATGAGGTTGTTTGTTATTCAACGCGTCCTGATACACTGTTTGGCGCTTCCTTTTTGGCTCTGTCTGTTGATCATCCTATTGCACAAGCTTTGGCAAAAAAAGACAAAGCGTTGAGTGCTTTTATTGAAAATTGTCGGTGTGGTGGGACGACAACAGCAGCACTTGAAACAGCTGAAAAACAAGGATTTCTTACGCCCCTTTTGGCAGTTCATCCTTTTGATTCAACAGTACATATTCCTGTTTATATCGCTAATTTTGTGCTTATGGACTATGGAACAGGGGTTGTTTTTGGTTGTCCGGCTCATGATCAGAGAGATTTTGATTTTGCGCGTAAATATGATCTTCCAATAAAACCGGTGGTTTTGCCAAAAGGAGAGCAAGCAGAAGATTTTGTCATTGCTGAAACAGCTTATACGGGTGATGGTGTGATGATCAACTCCAGCTTTTTGGATGGTTTGACACCTCAACAAGCTTTTGAAGAAGCAGCCAAAAGGCTTGAAGAACAAATGCTCAATGGGCAACCGCAAGGGAAAAAAACAGTGCAATTTCGTTTGCGTGATTGGGGGATTTCGCGGCAACGTTATTGGGGGTGCCCCATTCCGATGATCCATTGTACATCTTGCGGAGTGATTCCAGTGCCACGTACCGATTTACCGGTTGTGTTGCCTGATGATGTTACTTTTGATCAACCTGGAAATCCTCTTGCACGGCATGAAAGGTGGCAGAATGTTACTTGTCCTTCCTGTGGTCAACCTGCCAAACGTGAAACCGATACTATGGATACATTTGTTGACTCTTCTTGGTATTATGCACGCTTTACGGCTCCTTTTGCGCAGGAACCTGTCGACAAACAAGCAATCTCTGAATGGTTGCCTGTGCAACAATATATTGGTGGAATTGAGCATGCCATTCTTCATCTTCTTTATGCACGCTTTTTTATGCGTGCCATGAAATTGATCGGCCATGCGACTGTTGATGAGCCTTTTAAGGGGCTTTTTACCCAAGGTATGGTGGTTCATGAAACCTATCGGGATGATCAAGGGTGGGTTTCTCCAGCAGAAATTTCCATTGTTGAAAAGGATGGAAAACGACAGGCTTATAAATTGACTGATCAAAGTGAAGTGATGATTGGTTCGATTGAAAAAATGTCGAAATCAAAAAAGAATGTCGTTGATCCTGATGATATTATCGCATCCTATGGTGCTGATACTGTGCGTTGGTTTGTGTTGTCAGATTCTCCCCCTGATCGGGATGTCATCTGGACAGAATCTGGTGTTGAAGGAGCCCATCGCTTTGTACAGCGTGTTTGGCGCCATGTGGCTTTGAGTGCTTCTGTTTTAAAGGATGTGGCGCCTTGTGCAGGGCATCAGGGGGCAGCTTTGGAACTCTCAAAAGCTGCACATCGCACGCTTTGCGCTGTAGAAGATGATTTGGAAAAATTTGCTTTTAATCGGGCTATTGCACGCCTTTATGAATTCTTGAATATTATGGCACCGTTGCTCAACAAGATAGCAAGTGTTGACGATGAAATGAAAGCTTCTTTACGTCAAGCCATGGATTTTTTTCTTGCCATGATTGCACCGATGATGCCTCATTTAGCAGAAGAATGTCATGCTGCTTTAGGGGGAAAAACTTTAATGTCTGCGCTTGCTTGGCCTGTTTATGACAGCGCGTTAACCGTTGCGGAATGCTATACTTTGCCAGTACAAATTAATGGTAAAAAACGCGGTGAGGTGAGCGTTGCAGCAACTGCTGATGAAGCGATGATTAAAGAAGCGGTTTTGGCTTTAGATTTTGTAAAGGCACAGCTGGTTGAAAAGCCTGTGAAAAAAATCATTATTGTTCCACAAAGGATTGTGAATGTCGTTTTTTAAAAGTTTGATTCTTGTTGTTTTAGCTGGTGTATTCACACTGTTGTGTGGATGCAAAGTTGAACCGCTTTATCGTCAAGAATTGCAGAGTGCAATGACAATGAATTCTGCTTCTTATGGGAAGCCTGTTTCTGGGCAAGCTTCTTTGGGGCTTTCAGCAAAGCTTGCTTCTATTGTTGTGGAAGAGCCTTCGGATCGTTTTGGTCAAATGGTGCGCAATCATCTGCTTTTTCTTTTGTATGGAAATGGTGCTAAACCTTCTCTACCTGCTTATCGATTGGCATTGCAGATATCTGTATCTACAAGAGAATCTATGCAGATAGAGGTTGATTTCGAGAAAAAACGAAAAGGACGACCTTCTGTTGGAACTGTTATGAGCAGAGCTTCTTATACTTTGCAGGATATGAAAAATACTCTTGTTGCAAAAGGAACAGCAATGATGAATGCATCTTTTGACCGACTTCGTCAAGAATATGCAACGATGCAAGCAGAAGAAGATGCAAAAAAACGGGTTGCTGAAGAGTTGGCTGAACAGATTTTTTTGTTACTTTCAAAAGATCTTTCCAATAAAAACTCTAGATATTAAGCAATATTTTGTCCTGTTTTTTTCCAGTCGTTGAGAAATATTTGCAACCCTTTATCAGTGAGAGGGTGTTTGACTAGTGCTTTTAATATTGCTGGTGGAACTGTTGCAACGTCAGCACCACTGAGTGCTGCTTCTTTGACATGATTAACGGTGCGGATTGAAGCGGCCAAGATTTGTGTTTCAAAGTTATAGTTATCATAAATTGTGCGAATTTCATGAAGCAGTTCACTTCCATCATTTCCACAATCATCAAGTCTACCAATAAAAGGTGAAACGAATGTTGCGCCTGCTTTGGCAGCAAGTAAGGCTTGATTGGCAGAAAAACAAAGTGTGAGATTTGTTTTTAGTCCTTCTTTTGTGAGGGCTTTACAGGCTTTTAATCCATCGAATGTTAAAGGAAGCTTGATACAAATATTGTCGGCAATCTTTGCTAAAACAGCCGCTTCTTTCATCATGCTTTCAAATTCCGTTGCTGCAACTTCAGCAGAAACAGGTCCGCTAATGAGAGCACAAATTTCTTTTGTAACATCAAGAATATTGCGTCCTGATTTTAGGATAAGAGAGGGATTGGTGGTGACACCATCAACAAGGCTTAAATTCTGTAACTCTTGAATTTCTTCAATATTGGCGCTATCCACAAAAAACTTCATCTCTAACCTCTTCTTGTTAGCTTTTATCATATTTTTTGTTATGCGCTATTGTTGATTGCAAAAGCAAGAGAAAGAATTAATCTCTGTATAAAGAACAAGAATGCTATGATGTTAACCATGTACCCATTTTATATCGTTGCTCTTGATAAGGCATAGGGCTCATTGCGTACCAACATTTTTGCGTATTGGAATCTTTGCGTAGCGGTATTTTTATACTTATGAAAATAAGCTAGCATTATCACACACTTTGCTCATTTCCTATTTGCGATTGCTCTTGATATTTGAGAGAGCATCATAAGATACCTCCTTTTTTCAGGGGGGTACGTTTAACCTCATTTTTGATAGAAGTGAATGGATTTATTTTATCGTAAAACACCATTGAAGAAGGCATGTAAATTTTACATATGAAGTGTTTTTTTATGGTCAATACATTGATTTATTCTGTGTTACCCATTCTTCAACAATACGCTTTTGTGCTACTTGTATTGTTGCTTGATTCTCAATCAAGCTGAAAGATGTAGGCACGTGTTTTCACTTTTTGGCACAAAGCCAAGGTGAATATTGTAACGGTTCCATTTGCAATACTATTCTCCCTGTAATTCAAATCATAGGAGACTCTCTCATTGATAAGGATTTACAAATGTTCCTCGATGAGTTTGAAATGAGAAAAATTCATCGTACTGATGGTTTTTATTACAATAGGTATAATGATGATTATATTTTTATAAATCAGTTTGTTGAAGATAAATTGAGATATGAAGCGGTAAAAAAATAAACGTGTGTGTTGGGAAGAAGTTACACTATGGGATCGCTTTGTTGAAGAGCGCACTGACGATATCATGTTGAATGCTTAATAGTGATGCGCTTTATTTGCACAAAAGAAAGGCGCTAGTTTTTTTGCTATAAAGTTTTTTGTTATAGAGGATGAGATTGGTTCTTTTATTGACACTTTGGTGATGGAATGAGTGTTAAAAAGAATTCTTTTGAGAAAAGTGTTGTGATAGGGGGGATTGAATCCTGTAATGAATTTTATAAGAGTGTTTAAAGATAAGGTTTAGACCTGTTGGTGTTTAAGAGGTCGTAGATTGGTTTAAAAGATGAATTCAAACATGATAGAGGAAAAGATTGTATCCGTATTGGTTCCTCTTCCTGTTGCTCACGCTTATAGTTATAAAGTTCCATCTTCTATGGAGGTGAATGTTGGTTCCTTTGTTCGGGTTCCGGTGATGGGGCGTGAGCTTTGCGGTTTTGTTGTGGATGTTGGAGAGAAGGCAGCCGATGGGCAAAGGTCTGGTTCGGTGGCGCGTGAAAAATTACGCTCTTTGCTTCATGTTTTTGATTGTCCCCCCTTAAAGGCAGAAATGATCACATTTTTGCGTTTTGTTAGTCGCTATACAATGGCGCCTTTTGGTCTTGTGGCGCGATTGGTTTTGTCTGTACCGGCTGCTTTAGAGCCGGAAGCGCAGATGCTGGGTTTGCGATATTGTGGTGGAAATGTAGAACGTCTCACACCAGCGCGATTACGGGTTTTGGAATTGGTGCGTAATGAGAAGATATGGACACGTTCTGGTCTTGCGCATGCGGCTGGAACTTCGGTTTCTGTTGTTGAAGGTTTAAAAGCGCTAGGGGTTTTTGAAGATATTATAGTTCCTGCTCCTGATCTTGTGGCAATGCCTGATCCTGACTTTTGTCCTCCTCAGTTGCAGGGAGCGCAAAATGAAGCAGCAACAATATTGCGGGAAGGTGTTTTATCTTCTCAGTTTCAAGTTTTTTTGCTTGATGGTGTTACGGGATCAGGAAAGACAGAGGTTTATTTTGAAGCGGTCGCTCAAGCCTTCAAAGGGGGCAAGCAGGTTTTAATTTTATTGCCGGAAATTGCTTTAACACAGCAGTTTTTAGATCGTTTTTATGCACGCTTTGGAGCTGCAGCAGCAGAATGGCATTCTGATTTGACGCCACGTCGTAGAGAACGTGTCTGGCGGCAAGTTGCAGAAGGGCGGGTGCGTGTTGTTGCGGGGGCTCGTTCAGCGCTTTTTCTTCCCTTTCATGAGCTTGGCTTGATTGTTGTTGATGAAGAACATGATAGCGCTTATAAACAAGAAGAGCGCATTTTTTACCATGCGCGTGATATGGCTGTTGCTCGGGGCTCTTTTGAGCATTTTCCTGTTATTTTATCTTCAGCAACACCGTCGATTGAAAGCCAAGCTAATGTTTTAAAAGGGCGTTATAAAAAGGTGCATTTACCTTCCCGTTTTAAAGAAGTAGCACTTCCACAGTTGCGGGTGGTTGATATGCGCCAAGGAGGGGTGCAAAAGGGGCGCTTTATTTCCTTTGCTCTTGAAAGGGCTTTAAAACAAACGCTTGATAAGGGCGAACAAGCTCTTCTTTTTCTTAATCGTCGTGGTTATGCACCTTTAACTTTATGCCGAATTTGCGGACATCGTTTTCATTGTACTGATTGTTCAAGTTGGTTGGTAGAACATCGTGCGCAAGGGCAATTGAAATGTCATCATTGTGGGTATCATGAACCACTTCCTCAAGCCTGTCCTGAATGTGGGACATTAGATCATCTCGTGGCTTGTGGACCGGGTGTGGAAAGAATTGCAGAAGAAACACAAATGCTTTTTCCTCAAGCGCGATCATTGATTCTTTCAACAGATCTCAAAGGAGGGATTGGGCAATTGCGAAGCGAATTACAAGCCATTGCAAATGGCGATGTGGACATTATTATTGGAACACAGTTGGTCGCTAAAGGACATCATTTTCCCAAGCTCTCTCTGGTTGGCGTTATTGATGCTGATCTTGGTCTTGCCAATGGCGATTTACGCGCAAGTGAACGTACCTATCAGCTGCTTTCTCAAGTTACCGGAAGAGCAGGGCGTGTGGGATTGAAAAGTTTAGGATTATTGCAAACTTATCAACCAGATCATCCTGTCATCAAAGCCCTACTTTCATGTCAGCCAGAAGATTTTTACACACGTGAGATTACAGCGCGTCAGCATTATCATTTGCCTCCCTATGGGCGGCTTGCCTCTTTGATTGTGTCTGCACAACAGCGCCAAGCAGCAGAACATTATGCGCGCGCATTGCGTCAAGCAGCGCCACGGGAAAAAAATATCTCGGTTATGGGACCAGCAGAAGCGCCTTTGGCTTTGGTTCGGGGGCGTTATCGTTTTCGGCTTTTGCTGCAAGGACAGCGCTCCTTTGATATACAAGGGTTTATACGTGCAATGCTTAGTGGTACACCCAAAATGCCCAGTTCTGTTCGGGTTCAAATTGATATTGATCCGCAAAGTTTTTTCTAAAACCAGTATCGCATAAAGTGAAGGTCTCTTTGCTTAAGATGCTTTACTTTAATATTATATATTTCAGAATAAGCATCCTAGCAGCAGAATATGATACATGTGCATTGCATTAAGCAGAGCTACGGGAAAAAATATCTTTGTTATGGAACCAGCAGAAGCGTCTCTATTATTCGAGGACACTATCATTTCGGCTTTTACTCCTTTTTTGTTTTAGGGACAGTACCCTTTTGATAGGCGGATTCTTTTTATAAGGGCGGATTATAGGGTCTGAAAATGCTTAGCTGTACACCCAAAATATCCAATTTTATACGGGTTCAAATTGATATTTATCTATGCTTTTTCTAAAATCAGTGCAATATAGTGCCATATAATATAGTGCCGTATAAAGTGAAGCTACGTGGGCTTAATGAAGGTCGTGTTTTTGATATTATTTGACCTTAAAACCTTATGCAGCAGCGTTCATAAGATGTATCAGCGCTGTACGAGTCGTACTTGCTTTTGTATGTTAGATTAGGGCGAGAATATTGCATATATCTATTTTATTTATCTTTGACGAGAACACAGACTCATTTTGGAGCGTAAAGGTCAAAATGCGTATTCATCGTTGTTGTCCTTATTTACGGCTTTAGAATTTTCAAAAGCGTCCATAATTATAATTTTTATAAATAATAAATATTGATTTATAGTGATAATATGCCGTTATTCGCTTTAGAAGCTCAACTATTTTAGGATTCTCTTATTTTAAATCTGGTTATATTGATCCAACAAAATCATTCGTTTGCATGTTACAGATGGGGGGAGCCTGTGTCGAGTGAAACTATATAAGAAAGGACTAAAGTGCTTAATCATCTCAAGTGTTAAGGGCTGTCGTAAAATTGGGAGATGGCAAAGTATGTGATGGTGCCAGCTTGTTCTTTCATAAGTGTGAAGATGAGGTTGCTCAATGGAGTTATCATTATAGCATTTATGGGTGCTGTCGTGAAATGGAGATTCTCCATTGTTTCATGCTTTTGTTACTTTCGTTCTCTAATGGGGGCACATTTTTCATGTAAAGCAGAACGTCCAAAACGGAATATTACCGAACATCTATTGTATTACTACATTCATATGCTTGTTTAAACAAATGTTTTTCAGCATGCTCGAATTCATTTTATGATGTTTTTCGAGTGTAGCATGTAAAAGCTTTCATGAATGAAAAAACCGCGTTAAGGCTCCCCATTTTTATTTCATAAAGGTATAAAATGGCGCCATTTATTATTTAGCTTTTAGGATTACGAAAGCTCTTGGTACTTGAGAGCGTTTATACGAGGTGTTTTTTCTTTAATCATTTCCTTTTTTGTTTGTGATGGAGCAAGGGAGTGATTTTGATAGAAAGATTTGAAATAAGAGAATCTTTCGATGTTTGGGGCTCATCTGGTATGAAAAATGATATATTATCATTATAAATCAATATGTTGTATACTTAAAGAGTGTGTTTACAAGAAAATATACTTGGTGAATTTTTTTAAAAGGAGTGGGTATTTGAAGAAAAAAGATCAATTTTTTCTTTAATTTTTAGGAGGATATTCATTACTTTTTTTCTTATCAGTTTGCAATAATAGACTTTTTCAGTCGCATTCGCATCTCGTTAAAGGTCTTGTGGTGATAAAGGGAGTGTTTTTTAGAGAAGAAGTTTTTTATTATGGTGGCAAGAGCATTTGAAGCAAAATCAAAGAGAGTGAAAAAATCGCTCAGAGAATGTCAAAAAGAGGCATAAAAAAACTGTGTTGCCATCTTGTATATCTAAAAAAAATTCTTTTCAAAAATATTTTGAATATTTTATTAAAATTTTTAAAAAGCAGCGATTTGTGGTGTTGCGAGTCGGCTATGTCTATGCTAGAAACCAAGAGGTTTTTGTTCTAGGTTTTAAGAAGAAGATTCTTAAGATTGAGAATGTCTGTTTCATTTCATCTGATAACTATCAGAGAGTCGCTCAAGGGAAAGAGGCGGTATTTCGTGTCGGATTCATTTTCTCTCATACCGCTGCCGTTGGTAGATCAACGCTATGCGCAAGCGCTTTTTGATTGCGTTCAAGAAGCCGGAAACATTGAAAAGGTTGAAAAGGCAGTGGAAGATCTTTTGCTTGTTTTGGAGCAAAATAAAGATTTAAAACGCTTTGTGCTTAGTCCATTCTTTTCAGTTAAAGAGCAAGTTAAGGTGATGCAATCTGTTTGTGCAAACATCAAATTTGCTGATAAAAACGCAGGGCAGGTTATTGGTAATTTTTTACGCGTTATTGCAACAAACCGTAGGCTTAGTGCCGTATTTGGTATTTTACATGCTTTTCAGCGTTGCGTTGCGCGCGCTCGTAGGCAGGTGACTGCGCAAATTATTTCTGCGCGCCCCTTAAGTTCTCAACAAAGACAAGAGTTGTGTGAGGCTTTGGAAGGTGTCGTTGGAGGAAAAGTTTTGCTACACAGCATTGTGAATCCAACAATTCTTGGTGGATTAATCGTTCGTGTGGGATCGTCTCAAATTGATACGTCTCTTCTCACAAAATTGTCTTCGCTTAAGCTTGCATTGAAAAAAGAGGTCAGCTGATGGATATTAGACCATCTGAAATTTCAAAAATTCTAAAAGAGCAAATCAAAAACTTTGACCAAAAGGCTGAGGTTTCAGAAATTGGTTGGGTTCTCTCTGTAGGGGATGGTATCGCTCGCGTTTATGGTTTGGATAATGTCCAAGCAGGGGAAATGGTCGCCTTTCCAAACGGTGTGCGCGGTATGGCCCTCAATTTGGAAGTTGATAATGTTGGTGTGGTCATTTTTGGCTCAGATCGTGATATTCGTGAAGGTGATTGTGTAAAGCGGTTAGGCGCTATCGTCGATGTTCCTGTGGGGCCCGCTTTGCTCGGGCGTGTGGTTGATGCGTTGGGAAACCCTATCGATGGGAAGGGGCCCATTAAAGCAACAGAGCGTCGTCGTGTTGATGTTAAGGCTCCTGGAATTATTCCGCGTCAGTCTGTCCATGAACCGATGTCGACCGGATTGAAAGCGATTGACGCACTTATTCCTATTGGACGGGGGCAGCGTGAATTGGTGATTGGTGATCGCCAAACAGGAAAAACAGCAATTTTGCTCGATACATTTTTAAACCAAAAACCTTTTCATGAAAAAGGGGCTGGACGAGAGCAAGACAAAGTTTATTGTATTTATGTGGCTATCGGTCAAAAACGTTCGACGGTGGCACAATTCGTTAAAGTTTTAGAAGAACGTGGAGCGTTGGAATATTCTATTATTGTTGCAGCGACCGCTTCTGATCCAGCACCACTGCAATTTATTGCACCTCTTTCTGGATGTGCTATGGGTGAGTATTTCCGTGATAATGGGCAACATGCTTTGATCGGTTATGATGACTTGTCAAAACAGGCGGTGGCGTATCGTCAAATGTCTCTTTTATTGCGTCGTCCTCCAGGTCGTGAAGCTTATCCGGGGGACGTTTTCTATCTGCATTCGCGTCTTTTAGAACGGGCTGCGAAGTTGAATGCGGAAAATGGATCTGGGTCGTTGACAGCTTTGCCGGTTATTGAAACGCAAGCAAATGATGTTTCTGCCTATATTCCTACAAATGTGATTTCGATTACTGATGGGCAAATTTTTCTCGAAACAAATTTATTTTATCAAGGAATTCGTCCTGCTGTAAATGTTGGTCTTTCTGTGTCGCGTGTTGGTTCTGCCGCACAAATTAAGGCGATGAAGCAAGTTGCTGGCTCGATTAAAGGTGAATTGGCGCAATATCGTGAAATGGCAGCTTTTGCGCAGTTTGGCTCTGATTTGGATGCGTCAACCCAGCGTCTGTTGAATCGGGGTGCACGTTTGACTGAGCTTTTGAAACAGCCACAATTTTCTCCACTTAAAACGGAAGAACAAGTGGTGGTTATTTTCGCCGGTGTGAATGGCTATCTTGATGCTTTGGCGGTTTCTGATGTTGCGCGGTTTGAGCAGGGACTTTTGGTGCTTTTGCGTAGTGATTATCAAGATCTCTTAAAGGCAATTGCTGAGCAAAAGCAAATAACAGACGAGCTGAAAGATAAGTTGATAACTGTTCTTAATACTTATGCGAAAAATTTCTCGTGATGAATTGATGGAATGCTTGAATGGCTTCACTAAAAGATCTTAGAGACCGTATCGCTTCGGTTAAAGCAACACAAAAGATCACCAAAGCTATGCAGATGGTTGCAGCGGCAAGGTTGCATCGTGCTCAAGAGGCAGCGCAGTCTGCGCGTCCTTATGCGAAGAAGATGGCTGATATTTTGATCAGTCTTGCTGCTGATGTAGATGGTGTTGATGCGCCTGCTCTTATGCGTGGTACGGGGCGAGATGATGTGCATCTCTTGGTGGTGTGTACTGCTGAGCGCGGTTTGTGTGGTGCTTTTAATGTGCAAATTGCTCGTCGTGCACGTGAACAGATTAAGGCATTGTTGGCATCTGGTAAAATAGTGAAAATTATCACTGTGGGCAAAAAAGGTGCGGATATTTTATCGCGTGATTACAAAGGTTTGATAATTGATCATATCGATTTGCATGCTGTAAAGCGCATTGGTTTTGCAGAGGCGGTGATGATTAGTCAACGGATTGTTGATTTATTCAATGAAGGCGCTTTCGATGTCTGTACGCTGTTTTATTCTGAATTTATTTCTGTGATTAATCAGCGTCCAACAGCTTTTGGCTTGATTCCGATGATTGCTCCAAAAGCAGCTGTTGAGGCAATAGATGTTGAGGAGCAAACAGATCATAGTAAAGGTTCACAATCAATTGTCTATGAGTATGAACCTGATGCGGCTTCTCTTTTAGAGGCGCTTGTGCCACGCAATCTTTCGGTGCAAATCTTTCGGGCTTTGCTAGAAAATATTGCTGGTGAGATGGGTGCCAAGATGACAGCTATGGACAATGCATCGCGCAATGCAGGTGAAATGATTAATAAATTGACGGTAGCTTATAATCGTCAACGTCAGGCACAGATTACGACAGAATTGATCGAAATTATTGCGGGCGCTGAAGCGCTTTAAATGGAAAAGGTAAGGATTGATGGTAAAAGCAGTAACCTCAAGCAAAGGAACAGAAAAAGGTGAAAAAAAGAAACCAGCTGTTCGTTCCGGCGTGAAAAAAGCCGCTTCGAAGTCTCAAGTGGATGTAACGGCTTCAGTGGATGTAAAGGCTTCCTCTGCGCCTGCGCGTAGTGCAGCTAAAGATACACCTGTAAAAAAAGATGCATCCGCAAAAAAAGAAGAGCGTGCACAAGCCGCTGTTGGTGAGATCAAGCAGGTTATTGGTGCTGTCGTTGATGTGCAATTTGAAGGTGAACTGCCAAATATTCTTAACGCTTTGGAAACAGAGAATTTGGGCAATCGCTTGGTATTAGAAGTTGCGCAGCATTTGGGTGAAAATACCGTGCGTACGATTGCTATGGATACTACTGATGGTTTGATGCGGGGCCAAAAGGTTGTGGATACAGGTACGCAAATTAGCGTTCCTGTAGGAGAAGCAACATTGGGACGTATTATGAATGTGATTGGAGAGCCGGTGGATAATGTGGGACCAATTCCTGCAACCAAAACGCGTTCTATTCACCAAGATGCACCTGCATATGTTGAGCAATCAACCATTTCAGAAATTCTCGTCACCGGTATTAAAGTTGTGGATTTGTTAGCTCCTTATTCTAAAGGAGGTAAAATTGGCTTGTTTGGTGGCGCTGGTGTTGGAAAAACCGTTCTTATTATGGAGCTTATAAACAATATTGCAAAGGCTCATGGTGGCTATTCTGTATTTGCTGGTGTGGGAGAACGTACACGGGAAGGAAATGATCTTTATTATGAAATGATTGAAAGCCGCGTGAATGTGAATCCAAAAGAGAATAATGGTTCAACGGAAGGGTCGAAGTGTGCCCTTGTTTACGGGCAAATGAATGAACCACCAGGAGCGCGTGCGCGTGTGGCTCTCTCAGGATTGACAATTGCAGAAAGTTTCCGTGATGAAGGACAAGATGTTCTCTTCTTTGTAGATAATATTTTCCGTTTCACGCAAGCTGGTGCTGAAGTGTCAGCGCTTTTAGGGCGTATCCCTTCTGCTGTGGGGTATCAGCCTACCTTGGCAACGGATATGGGGGCTTTGCAAGAACGTATTACCAGTACAAAAACAGGCTCTATTACTTCCGTTCAGGCAATTTATGTTCCTGCCGATGACTTGACGGATCCAGCGCCGGCAACGTCTTTTGCTCATTTGGATGCAACAACTGTTCTTTCGCGCTCTATTGCGGAAAAGGGAATTTATCCGGCGGTTGATCCGCTTGACTCCTTCTCGCGTATGTTGGATCCATTGATTGTAGGAGAAGAGCATTACACTGTTGCTTGTCAAGTGCAAACCATTTTACAACGTTATAGAGCGCTTCAGGATATTATTGCTATTCTTGGAATGGATGAACTTTCTGAAGATGACAAATTGCTGGTGGGACGGGCGCGTAAAATTGAACGTTTCCTTTCGCAACCTTTCCATGTTGCGGAAGCCTTTACTGGTTCGCCAGGGAAACTCGTTCCTTTAGAAGAGACAATCAAAGGCTTTAAAGGTCTTTGTGCTGGCGATTATGATGATTTGCCAGAAGCTGCTTTTTATATGGTTGGTTCGATTGATGAAGCACTTGAAAAAGGAAAGCGTCTCATGGCAGAGGCGTCTTAATAAGAAGCTTCTTGTTCAAGAGAAAACTGTCATGAATATTTTTCGTTAAAAAGGACAAGTCGTTGAAGAAAACAGAGAGTCCTTATATCGGGTATTGTGGAGACTTTTGTGGAAAACAATAGAGAAGAGCATTTTTTATTTGAGCTTGTATCGCCTGAAAAAATTGTGTTTTCAGAGCAGGTAGTGTCTGTTGTTCTTCCTTCAGCTTCAGGTTATTTGACAGTTATGGCGCATCATGCGCCATTGGTAGCAAGCATTGTGTTGGGTAGTGTGCGTGTTCGCACCTCTTTGGGTGAAAAATTGTTTGCTGTATGTGGGGGCGTTGCAAATATCACCTTTTCGGGCTGCTCTTTATTGGTAGAGCACGTTGTGGCTGTAGAGCATCTTTCTTTTGATGTATTGGAACAGCGGATTTTGCAGGTTCAAGCGACATTAGAAGGGGGGACAAGAGATGAGGATAATCATAAAATAGAGGCTTTTTTCCAGCAATTGTCAGCTGATGGTGCTGTGTTGATAGAAGCGTAGCAGCGTATACAGGAAAAAGGTGACATGAGCGGAAAAAAGAGTACGGTTGTGTTTGCTAAAAGGGGTGGAAAACCTTTTCCTCGTCCTGGTCGTGTTTTTGCAGGACCTTTGCCGAAATGTTTTGTTTATATTTTTGCTTCTCTTATTTTGCAATGGGCTTATGGTTTAGGGGCTAATATTGTTCAGTCTAACATTGTCCATCTTACGGGTGATTTTCACGCAACTTTGACCGAGACAACATGGTTGGTAGCGGCCTATATGGCGCCAAATGTGAGTGTAGCGATTATGTTGATCAAAATCCGCTATCAATTTGGGTTGCGTGCTTTTGCTGAATTATCAATCCTTGGCTTCGTTTTGGTTTGCGTGTTGCAACTCTTTGTTACGGATTTGCGTTCTGCATTGATTATTCGCTTTTTTGCTGGGATTGCTGCTGCTCCTTTGGCTTCGCTTGCGCTGCTTTATATGATGGAGGCTTTTGCTCCAGCAAAGAAGTTTACTGTTGGTCTTAGTTTGAATTATATGAATGCGGCTTTAGCGGCGCCTTTATCACGTTTGATTTCTCCTGATTTGCTGGAAAATGGTGGCTTTTCCAGTCTTTCCGCTCTGGAAATGGGGTTGGTTCTCATCAGCTTGGTCTGTATCTATACTTTGCCTCTAACGCCTGTTGTCCGCAGTAAGGTTATTCAAAAGTTAGATTGGATAAGTTATGGTTTGATTGCTCTTGGTCTTGGATTAAATGCCGTGATTATGTCTGTTGGCATATTGTATTGGTGGTATGAAGCACCATGGATTGGTTGGGGGCTTGCAATTGCTATTTTCTCGTTGGCTATTGCTATTATTATTGAGCTTAATAGAGAAAAACCGTTGATTGATTTACGTTGGATTTTCAGTAAAGAAATGGTTCAATCTGTTTTTATTTTATTGATCTTTCATGTTTTTTTGTTGGAGCGGTCAAATTTGCCCGTGGGTTTTTTTAATCTTTTTGGTTTGCTTAATCGTGAGATGGCGCCCATGTATCTTGCGGTGACATTGGGTATTCTGTTAGGGGGGGCTGTTTGTGTCTTTTTTTTACGAGCGGGGCGTGAAGATTATTTTTATTTGTTATCTTTAGGTTGTTTGGCGCTGGGAGCTTATTTAGACAGTCGTGTAAACTATTTAACACGTCCGAAAGATATGATGTTGAGCCAAGGGTTGGTGAGTTTTAGTTATGCACTTTTTTTGCCTCCTGCTCTTTTCAAAGGGTTTGTGATTGCTGGTGAGCGAGGACCGCGTTATGTTTTGAGTTTTATTGCGGTTTTTTTGCTAACACAAGTGACAGGGGGATTGATGGGATCGGCTTTTTTTGGCAGCCTACAGTTTTATTTTGCCCATAAAAACTTTGAGTCCTTAACACAAAATATTGTTGTGACTGATCCGCTTATTTCTGGTGAGATGAATACTTTGTTTTCGCCTTCTTATGGTGCTTCTGTTCCCCATGGCTTGAGCAGTGAACAGGGTACTTCTATGTTGATAGAAAAATTTAAGTTAATAGCAAATATTTTTGCTTATGATGACGTTTTTCGGCTTTATTTTTATATTTCAATGATTGTATTCATTATTTTTCTTGTCACAATGGTTGTTAAGTCATGCTCTTTGCAGGCGTTAGAAAAGTAGAATGATGCCCATAGAAGAGGGGTGCAAAAAATGATAAAAGCATTACGGTCAAAAGCTACGATTGTTGCATTCTTGTCAGGTGTTACGGGTGTTTTGCTGATTTTGTGGGCTTGGAGACTTCCTCCTTTTGTGAGTAACATTCAAATAACGGATAATGCTTCCATTAAGGGCAATGTTACTCTGGTTAGTTCACAGATCTCTGGGGTGATTGCACGGATTTATGTGCAAGATTATCAACGTGTTGAAAAAGGAATGCTGCTCTTTGAGCTTGATGATTCTCTTCTTCGTCAGCAGCTTGCACGGGCACAGGCTGTTCTCGATTCAAAAAATGCAAAACTGGCAAGTATTGAATTGCAAGCTCAGATTTTACAGGGAGAAGTTAATGCTGCAGAAGCAGAATTAACGCGTTCACGAGCATTCTCTAATGTTGTTCCTGATAGTAAAAAGTTAGGCTTTGGTGATGCTGCAATTTCTGTTTCTCGCCCTCTTTCACAACTCTTGGCAGCCCTAGAAACAAAACGA
Organism: Bartonella sp. OD88NMGDW; assembly: GCF_042193775.1. Taxonomy (NCBI): domain Bacteria; kingdom Pseudomonadati; phylum Pseudomonadota; class Alphaproteobacteria; order Hyphomicrobiales; family Bartonellaceae; genus Bartonella; species Bartonella sp. OD88NMGDW. The sequence goes on from NZ_JBHIMA010000003.1 coordinate 54,678, forward strand.
CAATTGCAAAAACAATTAAATCTTGAACGGCAAAGTTTACAGTCAGAAGTTTCGGGAGCAAAGGTGAGTGTTGAGTTGGCAAAACTTAATCTTGATCATACGAAGATTTTATCTCCTAGAACAGGCTATATTGGATTGGTTGGCGCTAAGGTAGGGCAATATGTTATGCCGGGTACGCAATTGGTTTCTGTTATTTCTGATGATATTTGGATTATTGCTAATTATAAGGAAACGCAACTTTCTCAGATGCGTGTGGGACAACCGGTTGTTTTTTCTGTTGATGCATTGAACAACAAAAAGTTAACGGGGCGTGTGGTTCGTTTTGCTCCGGCGACAGGTTCAGAGTTTTCATTGTTAAAAACAGATACGACAATTGGTAATTTTATCAAAATTGCGCAACGTATTTCAGTACGGATTTCTTTAGATCCTGGGCAGGAGGGGATTGAAAAGCTCATTCCTGGGATGTCTGTGGTTACGTACGTGGATACTTCGCAGCGGGTCGATTCTGGAGGATAAATTTTGGGTTTTTTCAGTTTAATTCTTGTGTCATTTACTTATAGCAAATGGGTATTCACATTGGAAGATTTCGTTTGGTTTTTTATAATACATCTTTTAAAGCTCTTAGGCTTCTTATACTTCTATATCATGATGTCAATTAATGTTCCTTAAAATATTAAAGCGCATGCATCTTTACTGACTTCCATTTCTTTTGAAATAACTCAGTAGGGGGGATAGATGCAATGTTGAAAACTTTTCTTATAGTTTCTCACAACACTGTCCTTTGAGATGTGGTGCTACCGCGTGTTTTGAGGATAGGGGTAAGGAGACTGCCAGATAGAAAATTGGATAATAGATTGGTGGAATGGATGGAAAACTTATCTTTTGGAGGAAAGCGTAAAGTTAGGGGGAAAGATGTAAAGTTTATATTTTGTAAACTATAAAAAATGCCCGCTTTGAGTCGGGCATTAAAAGGGAAGGTTGTTGGTTGTGTTGTTAATTTTTACGGATCAGCAAGAAGCTTACTAAAACGACTCCTGCTGTTAGTGCGAGGGTTTTTTTAGGATTTTCTTTCGCTTTTTTCTTTAATTCTGCAGCATGTTCGTTGAGGTGATAAAGCGCGTGACGGACTTTTTGTTTCCATGTATCAAACAGCTCAGAAATGTTTTCAAAGCTATCATTTTGAGAACTCCAATGATTTACGGGGACCAGCTCTCTTTTTAATTGTGCTATACGTTTTTTAATTTTAGCATTTTTTCTATGGGGTGAAAATAGACACATTTATTGACTCCTTCATGTGTTAAATTGTTGCGTGACAGTTGGAATTGTGTTTGGGGTTTTGCTATAACGGCTTGAAAATTGAAAGGTTGCATTGATAATGCCGCGCATGGGTGAGATGAGAATTAAGAGTTTAGGTTTTAATGAGGAATTTCTTAATGTGCTCGAGTTCATTTCGTGATGGTGTTTGTTAAGGATTTAAGGTAAAAATTTTTACAAAATGGTGTAAAATTCATTCTATCATCTTTATTTCATAAAGATGTAAGTCGGTGTCTTCATTTTTTTGTTTGTTTAAAGTGTTGGGATAGCTTTTGGCACTTGAAATAGTTTATAAGGAATTTTTATCTACTTGTTCTTTTGTGGCTTTAGGGAGTGGTATTGATTCAATTAAGAAGATTTAAAATGAGAAAATCTTACGATATTTGGGGTTGCCATTCAAATTTGTAAAAAATTGATTATTATAAATCAATGTGTTGGATTAATTGGGCGGTGTCTTTCATGCATTTTTAAAAATTGCGCTTTGATAGGCGTTATCTGTTGTGTTGTAAAACACTGTTTTGCGATGACGTTGATGTAAGGTATCGGCATGCAACTTAAAAATACAGTATTGTCTCTATTTGGTTTCAGTTTCTTTTTGAATCAACCAAGTGTAGAAGTATAAACTTGAACAGAAGTAGTAGAACTTATCCGGTGCGTCTATAGGATGAATCGCACCTATGAGTTGAATTGCATCAGTGGTTAGTAGGTGGAACCTTTTGAGAGTAATCTGTTAAGATTGGGGGGCGGTGTAATTTTCGTCCTTTGAAGCGTGGAGGAAGTCAATGTAAATGATGATTGATAGCGCAGGTTTTAAAAATTTGAGGACTTGATGAGTACGACCTATTTTTTATCTAAACCACTTGAGCGTCGTCGATCTGTTGGTGTTGCTGTTGGTGATGTGATCATTGGGGGGCAGAGCCCGATAGTTGTACAGTCAATGACCAATACGGATACAGCTGATGTTGATGCAACTGTTGCTCAAGTGGCTGCTCTTTGGCAAGCTGGTTCACAATTGGTTCGGATTACTGTTGATCGTGATGAAGCGGCGGCAGCTGTACCAAAAATACGGGAGCGATTGGAGAGGTTAGGATTTTTTGTACCCTTGGTTGGGGATTTTCATTATATTGGACATAAGCTTTTATCTGATCATCCTGCGTGTGCTGAGGCGCTTGCAAAATATCGCATCAATCCTGGAAATGTTGGTTTTGGCGCAAAAAAAGATCGTCAATTTGCAGAAATTATAGAGATTGCTTGTCGGTATCATAAACCTATTCGCATTGGCGTGAATTGGGGCTCTCTTGATAATGCATTGTTAACACGGCTTATGAATGAAAATGCACAGCAAGAAAATCCTTTATCGGTTGCTGAAGTGATGCGGGAAACTGTTGTGCAGTCTGCTCTGCAATCGGCTCTTTGCGCTGAAGAGATGGGGTTGGGACGTGATAAAATTATTCTCTCTGCTAAAGTGAGTGATGTCCAAGATCTTATTGCTGTTTATACCACCTTGGCGGCGCGTTGTGATTATGCTCTTCATTTGGGATTAACGGAAGCTGGGATGGGAACAAAGGGCGTTGTTGCTTCTTCGGTGGCTTTGGGCATTTTATTACAACAAGGGATTGGCGATACAATACGAATTTCCTTAACACCAAAACCTGGTGGTGATCGGACACGAGAAGTAAAGGTGGGGCAAGAACTTTTGCAAGTAATGGGTTTTCGGCAATTTTTGCCTGTGGTTGCGGCTTGTCCTGGTTGTGGGCGCACAACCTCAACGGTCTTTCAACAATTGGCGCAAAAAATTGAAGCAGATTTATACAAAAATATGCCTGTTTGGCGTGAAAAATACCCTGGCGTTGAAAGTTTGAAGGTTGCCGTGATGGGATGTATCGTCAATGGACCGGGGGAGTCAAAACATGCAGATATTGGAATCTCTTTGCCTGGAGTGGGGGAAAGTCCTGCGGCACCTGTTTTTATTGATGGACAAAAGGTAAAAACTTTGCGGGGTGATCACATTGCTGAAGAATTTGAAGCGCTTTTGAGTGATTATATTCATACACGCTTTGGACAGGGTTGAAATAAATTCTTGGAGTGCATTTTTTCTTCATTAAAGGCTGTGTTTTTGCTTGTAAATCAATATTCAGTCCTCATTGTGGTTGCATGTTGAGAACAAGATGATCGTTCATAAATTGAGGCGCTTCTTCATTGTTTTCAAGTATTTCTCTTTGATAATACTGTCTTCAAACAGATCCAATAGAAAACTAAACGTGACATTATTTCCAGCAATTTTCAGAATATCAAATTGATAGGATTGGAGTTCTATATAGCGGCTATTGCCATATTTGTTATAAAATTTAAGCTTTTATCTTTATATAAAAGGATGTATTGACACCTTTCGTGGTGTTATTGGGGAATAGATGACAAATATATTAGCGTTTGGATTTTTATTTAACGGTATAAGAATTTTAACAGGTGCCTTTATTGTATTTTATATGCTTGAAAAAGGGCTAACTCTTATTGATATCGGGATCATTAAGTCGTTTCAGGCTTTTATTATGATGGTTACAGATATTCCTCTGGGATATTTTGCCGATAGAAAAAGTTATAAAATATCTATCGTTTTGGCAGCGGCTTTTGCTGCTACATGGCTATGTCTCATGGGATTTTCTACAAGCTTTTATGGTTTTCTTTTGGCAGAATCTTTTAATGCCTTATCGCTGACATTGATTGCTGGCGCCTATAATGCTTTACTTGTTCAATATGCAAAAGCAAAATTGACATCGACTAAAAAAGTGCTTGGTTCTAGCTCTCAATATAATTACATCGGCATGTTTATATTCAGTTTAATCGGCGCATATTTTGCTGATTATTCTAGCCAATATATATGGTATATCGCGGCGTTTTTAATGTTGATGACAACACTATTTGGTTTGTTTTTTCTTGATGACCTGAAAGGAGAAAAACAACCAAATAAAGCGAATTCTCTCATTTATGATGCTAAAGAGATGTTGTCTATTTTTATTAAAGTTCCTTATATCTCTTTATGCTTTTATTTTTCACTGATCTTTTTCAATATATTCTCGCAGTATTGGCAGTGGATATTTAAAGATCATAATATTAATGTCACTTATTTTGATCTTGGTGTGACATTTTCACTGATATTGCTCTCTCAGCTCTTGGCTAGTTTTCTCTTTACAAAACTAAGTGAAAGAGTGAATTTTATTTTACTACTGTTTCTTTCGGCTTCACTGATTTTTACAATGGTTTTCTTTGAGCCAAGAAAAGAAATTGCTGTTATTTTAGTCTGTATGATTTTTTACTTAATTAAGTATACATATCTTCGTGTAGAAGTTATTTTGCACGATAGTATTAGTGATCATTTCAGGGCTACATATGAATCTTTTTTGTCAACCGTTGGGAGATTTAGCTTATTGGTATTTTTTTACATGAGTGCGTATATGGTCAATATATTTGGCTTTTTCTCACTCGTTTATATTTTGGGTATTTATTTATTGGTTTATCTGTTGGCAATGTTTTTTTTGGAAGGAGCCCTAAAGAAATCTCAGTGAAAATAGTAACGTATTATCACGTGTGTTTCATGCAGTGCTATAGTGGGGCTAGGCTTTTATTTATTAAGGCGCATCATTGTTTTGCATGTTGAATGAGAAAGCTGAATAGTGTCAGTTACTCTCATTTAAAATCTATGTATGTTGAAGCAATCAAAGTCATCTGCTTGTACGTTATAAGTGGGCATGGCATAACAATCATTAAAAAGGAAATAAAAATGCTTCTCATGAATATTGTGCCAAGAGTTGCTGACAAGGTTGGACGCTGATAAAGAAAATGATTGTGCCGGATTATATGCTTATTAAGGAATGGTGATTGCGCATTATTTCACATTTTCTTTTTTCATTCTTTAATGGAAGGCACTTTTCATGCAAAATAGGATACCCAGAATACACTTGTGTTATAAATTCACGCGGCTTGTTTTAATGAAATTCCTCTCAAGATTTGTCGCATCCATTTCATGATAAGGACTATAATGGAGATTAATGGTAACGTTTCTTTGAAAAGTCTATTATGCATTTAACAAAGATGACGATTTACACTACGTGCAATAGCGTGGATGAAGTTTAATTTTTGCGTATTGCACTAAAGTGTGCTGCTTGTTGGAGCGGGAGTGCTTTAGCGCCAAAAGGATGTAAGAATGCTTCTGCTTTACTGATGAGTGTATCTCGCTTTTTTTGGGTTTCTTCAATGCCGTAAAGATGAACAAAGGTCGCTTTTTGTGCCGTTTCATCTTTCCCAGCCGTTTTTCCTAGGGTTTGCGTGTTGGCGGTGACATCAAGAAGGTCATCGGTTAATTGAAAGGCTAAACCAAGATAGGTACCAAAATCAGTAAGCTTTTCGGTTAATTCTTTGGACGCATTGCCAATGATGGCGCCTGCTTGGCAAGCAAAGCTTATCAGGGCTGCTGTTTTCATGTGTTGTAGAGTGGTGATGTCAGTACTTTCTTGCGGTCTTTTTTCAGCTTCAAGGTCCAGCATTTGTCCACCTAACATACCGCCAAGTCCTGCCGATTGTGCAAGAGACGTGATCAGTTTGATTCTAATGTCTGTCGATAGAGTACTGGCTTTATGGGCAATGATTTCAAAGGCAAATGTTAAGAGGGCATTGCCTGCTAGAATTGCTGTTGCTTCATCAAATGCTATATGGACGGTGGGTTTTCCACGCCGGAGTATATCGTTATCCATAGCGGGAAGATCATCATGAATGAGCGAATAACAATGGATACATTCTAAGGCACATGCAACATCAAGAGAATGTTCTACAGGAACATCAAAAAGTGCAGCACTTTGAATCACAAGAAAAGGACGCAGGCGTTTTCCACCGTTCAGCACACCATAGCGCATGGCTTTGATTAAGTTTTTAGGGCGTGAAATTTCACCATTTTGGATTTGATCACTTAACAGGGTATCAAGCCGCTTTTCAACGGTGTATCCATGTTTTGCAAGAAGGGTGGTAAATTCGTGCATTCTTGCTTCCTTTGTTTTTACAAAAATGAAATTATGAAGTTTAAAAAGAAAGGTTGTCGCTTTTTCTTTTTTTCATAAATTGGCGTCGTTTTTTATTAAAATCAATTTCTCTTTTTATCCGTATCTCTATTGTATGCGCAAATCCCTTTTTAAACTAAATAAAAATTGAATGAAGGTCTTATAAAAAAGATTTCATTGGTGTATAAAATTCTCAAATTTTGCGGTGTTTTGGATATTCATTTGATCATTTTGACACCATTTTTGATGAAAAGAAGGTCATTTTGGTAAGAGGAGGGTCATTTTGACATTGCCTCTTCTTTTTTATCAGTGTATAATATCCTCAAATTTTATGGTGTTTTTAAATGAAGCATTGTCATTTTTGACATTGCTTTTTCTGTTTTAATGGATTTGGAGTGTCTTTTTATGGCTGTACCTAAACGAAAAACCTCTCCAGCGAAGAGGGGCATGCGCCGTTCGGCTGATGCTCTGAAGGCGCCGACTTATATCGAAGATAAAAATTCTGGTGAATTACGTCGTCCTCATCACATTGATTTGAAAACGGGAATGTATCGCGGGCGTTCCGTTTTAGTGGTTAAAGACTGAGCGTTTTATCTCTTTTCCAGTAGTAAGCTTCTTTTGATTCATGAGTGAATGCACGTTTGTGGCGTGCATTTTCGCTTTAAGATGGATGTTGAGGTGTCTTTGCATCGCTCTCATCACATTGATTTGAAAATGGGAATGTATCGCGGGCGTTCCGTTTTAGTGGTTAAAACTTTAGCGTTTTATCTCTTTTCCGGTAGTAAGCTTCTTTTGATTCATGAGTGAATGCATTGGGTAAGATGCGTTTTTCGCTTTTTCTTGAGAACATGTGTGGGATAAGGCTTTGCCATAGAAAAATGATTCTATTGTGAGAGATGATTTTTTTGTTTTTTTGAGAGGTTATAAAGGATTGCTTGTGTCAGTGTCTTTTATGATGATTTTGTTAAGAGCTGGGGTATTGATATAAGGTCAGTAATGGAATCATTTTGTATTGCACTTAATTTTTGCTTACTGTAGAGGGAATCCTATTAGACCGTAAAATATCGTCGTTTAAGGCGGTTGTCCCATGTAAGGCTTTAAGCATACCGGTGTTTTTTATGAGAATATTTAAGGCAATGGTTTGTCTAGAGGCTTACATTGTGACATGTGATTCTCCGAAAAAAATAGAGATTTACATCACATTGATTTATAAAGATCATTCGTTGTTTTGCGTCTTGAATGAAAGGTCTATCGTAGGATTTTCTCATTTTAAATTTCTCTCATGTTGAATCAATGACAATGACTTGCTTTTCGCTCACAAGTGGGGCTGGCATGTGGGTAAAAACTCTATAAGAAAGGAAAAAATGTCTATAATGAATATTTTCAAATGTAAGGATTGTTGTAACATTGGGGGTTAAGTGTATGATGATGCCAGCGTGTTTTCTTATAAGCAGAAAAGAGAAAACCGTTACAAGACAAAAGGTGTACACATTCAATACTCTTTAGTGCTTTTGATGATAAAGACATATGAGACTTTTCTGTGAATATCACGCTTTCTTTTCATATTTTTGTGAATATAAGGGATTTGTTACGAACAGCTTGTAAAATAAGTAAACTTAAAACCAGATGTTTTATGTATGGGGTTGAGCAAAGTATTTTATCAAAGCTAATATGATTCTCCAGTTCATAGCTGGTTTATAAATGGTTTTATGGTGTTACTTACCTAAGTTTGTGATTTTTTTGTTATCTGTTCATCAATATCTAATCTTTAGCGGTCTGTTTAAAACAGAGGTTCAGACTTTTAAGAGTTCTATGAATCATTTTAGATTTTGTATGTCCGATTGGGGTAAGAATATTGCGTACATCTCGTAATCTCTTAAATGAGAATATAACCTATTTTGGAAAAATATGAAGTTGCAAGGGATAATACCAACGCTCGTTTGTATTGTTATTTTTTAAGTTAACTTTACAGCTTTCAAAAATATTTGGAATGCCTTTTATAGAATGGAGATGATGGTTTATTTCATGCTTTTGTTTATCGCGTTCTTTAATGGGGGAATGCTTCTCATGCAAAATAGAGCGCCCAAGACAAAATATATTTATGCTGTACCGTTACGCGTTTTTGAAAAAGAATATTTTCAATATTTGTTGCATCCATTTATGACGGCGTTTTTGAATGTTCTAATGGTTTTGTAGAAGGGCAAAAGGTAAAGTCTCGGTGCAGTGTATAAACGGCACTATGATCTTTACGCTTAATAAAAAAGCAAGCCCGCACCCTTACACATCTTACCAGATTCCAATGTTGGTATATCCTTTGGCACTTGAGACACTTCTCGCTCTTTTTGTATAGTTTTTACCCACAGATCAGCCCCGCTTGTGATTGACAAGCAAGTGATTTTGATTGATTCAACATGAGAGAAATTTGAAATGAGAAATCTTACGATATTCAAGATTCTAATTTAATATGAATAATGCTAGATTATGATGATTAATCAATTTTTTATCTATGAAGCAAGAAAATGAGGAGGAGGGATTTGTCGAAAAGTTAGATTGTTTATAGATTGGCGCTGGTTAAGAAATTTTGTCCTTAAGGGCAGAGAGGATATTAAAAAAATAAAACCAGCGAAAAGCTGGTTTTATCAAAATATCTCATTATGATGAAAGAGTGTGTTATGCAGCGTAGACAGCTTTACTGTTTTCATCTGTTTCTTCTCTCTCAGTTTTAAATTCGCATTTTGGCTTGTTGGAGAGATGCATCTCTATGAGATTGATAGCTTCTGTTTCAGAAAGACTATTAATAACTGCAATTTCGCGGGCCATTCTTTCAAGAGCAGCTGTATAAAGTTGGCGCTCAGAGTAAGATTGTTCAGGCTGTAGATTAGAGCGAAAAAGATCACGGACCACTTCGGCGATACAAATAAGATCTCCTGAGTTGATTTTAGCATCATATTCTTGCGCACGACGTGACCACATGGTTCGTTTAACGCGTGCTTTTCCACGTAAAACTTTTAAGGCGCGTTCGACAGAGTCACTAGCAGATAATTTACGCATTCCAACGGAAAGGGCTTTTGCAATGGGGACTTTGACATCCATCTTATCTTTCGCGAAATGAATGACAAAAAGTTTTAATTTATGTCCTGCAACTTCTTGATCTTCAATCGCTATAATTTGTCCTACTCCATGCGTAGGGTAGACGATATATTCAGAGGTTGCAAATTCTTTGGTCTTGGAAGACGCTCCATGTTGGGATGCCATATTTTAGTTTACTCCCTTATGATCAACAAATGTATCGGAAAACAGGTTATAAACCTGAGGGTTGAGTTTTCTTTAACCAAGTATATTGTACCAATTAAGTGAGCATAAAAGCCGAGTACTTTTAAATCCAAAAAAAATACACCGCTTTACTATAAAAAGCAAAGAAAAATACTTAGAAAGATGATCATGTTAAAATAACACTAACATCAAACTTCCAAAGAATCAATCATTTCGCTTAAGGATTTTTTTATTTTTAAAAGGGAAGTCTTTCAATTGTTGAAGGAGGAGGGTTCGCACTGTATCATTAGTCTTCGCCGCTTCCTGGATTTTCTGAAAAATACTTTTCTAATTTATTTGGAACGCCATCCATTTCTTTTGCTTGAGGAAGAGGATCTTTTTGGGTGGTTATATTAGGCCATTTGTTTGCATAATGAAGATTAAGTTCTAACCACTTTTCTAATCCTGGTTCTGTATCAGGTAAAATTGCTTCTGCTGGGCATTCTGGCACACAAACACCACAATCGATGCATTCGTCGGGGTGAATAACAAGCATGTTTTCCCCTTCGTAAAAACAATCAACAGGGCAGACTTCAACGCAATCCGTATATTTGCAGTGAATGCAGTTGTCGGTTACTACGTGGGTCAAGATCAAACTCCATTTGTTACTTTAATTCTCTTTAGAGGAAAGTGTATGCGTGTTTTTATGATTGGTGAGTTGATCGCGTAGTATAGCTAGTTTCGCAAAAGGTGAATCAGGATTAAAGCGCTTTTCTTTTTGAAAAGGCTTATGATTTGCATGTTTGCCTTGGGATTTGTGGAACTTATGAGAGCGTTTTGTTTGTGATGGAGCTTCTTGAGGGGAATTTTCATTTGTGTGTTCCGCTTTTTTTACAGCGCTCTTCGATTTATTTTGCCACTTATTTCCTAATTTATCACGTTTTTTTTGTGCGTGGTGGTGAAATTGATGTCTATAATGCCATAGTAAAATAACTTTATCTTCTTGTGTAGGGAGAGGGGGGGGGGCAAAATTCCCAACAGGTTCAGCTGCCGGTAAATGATTGGTTTTATGGGGATATTTTTCAATACCAGAGGATAAAGTATTTGGGTATGAGGTATTTTTTTCTTCTCGTGTTGTTTCTGAATCGCTTATTGTTTTCCATTGACTGCCAACGCATTCTGCTGCAGGAACATCTTGCATTGTTCCATTGACAGAGGAAGAGGCTTGGTGTGCAAGGAGATTTTGTTCAAAAACAGTATTGCTTATGCTGTACGATTGATAACCAAGTCCTTTGAGGATTTCTTCCATATCGTTTCCATTGGCCCCAAGAATGGACATCATGGTTGGTGTAACAAAAAAACTTTTGCCATCATAGGCGCCATCGGGTTTGGGATCATTTCCTTGTTTCCAATGAAGTGCGGGGCGGATGAGATTGGCGAGACGTTCTAAAATATCAATCCTTACAGCACGTTGTCCTAAGATTCGGTAGCCGGCTAATTGATAAAATTGGCGGTTATAGGTAGGGTCAACAATCAAAGAGGTTCGACCAGCAGATAATGCTGACAAAATTTCACCCACACCAGTTTGATCTTGTTCCGCATTTTGAAGATTCCACAGGAGAGTAATGGCTTGAACCGGAGCAGGTTTAAGCATTCCGGCAACATAGATGTGAAAAGCGCCAAAACGTACGCCTAGACGCCGAAGCACGGCACGTGATTCTTGCGCAAGTTCTTTGACAATGTCTAAGACTTCGCGGCGTGGTAAAATCCCTAAAGAGTTAAAAAGTTGTAAAGCAAGACTGTTTGTTGAATCCGTTAAACTATCAGCATTACGCAAATCAAACAGGGGTTTTAAAGTCGTTTCAAAATGAAAGGTGACAAAGCGTTCTAATCGCTTCACAACGTTATTGCGGGATTCTCCAGTGAGTTGTTCATCTGCTAAAACAATCAGTTTTGGTTTGAAAAAATCTTCTGTTGCTACAAGCTGTCCTACGGGTTGACCAATCCAGCGCACAATTCCATCAGAACTGAGGGTAAAATCTCCATTTGCACAAGCACAAAAACGTGTTGCGCGTTTGGAAAAAGCAAGAATCAAATTTTCATTCTCTGTTGAAATTTGCTTCTCAGCTATTTGATCGCTACTGTTTTTGTTGGCATAAAAACGAAAACCTTCAAATTTACCCCTTCCGTGTTTTTCAATGAGAATATCATCTTGAAGAATTTCATCCTGTTGAACAATCTTGCTATCCATGATCATTTTCTTTCTCAGTGCGAAATTGGTCAAAAGCTTTTTGCGACAATTTCATAATGCTTCTCTTTCTTTAACACGTTTGTTGCGTTTGCTTCAATCACTCTTGTCGTTTTTTGCTGTTTCTTTTTGCGTCTTTAAAACTTGGATGATTCTTTTTTTTTATTCAGTTTTCATTCAGTTTTGATGCTTTATATTTGCAAATTACACTTATTGGTTGTATTGTAAGGATGAAAGCATAAATAAATTCTTCAATTTAAAAGGAAACAGAACCGGTTATCAAAAAACAGCTTTTGTTTTACATGATCATTTTATTTTTTTTGTTGTTTTGTCATGAAAAGTGAAGAGAAAGTTTTTTCAAATATTTCATAGGCTAAAAGGCATATTGTAAAGGCATTTTGCAGGTGAAATTGTGTCTTATGACAAGAATTTTTACCATGACAGTCAAAAAAAACAATTGCGATTATAAAAATACACGTTAAAGTAGTGGGTACAGAAGTTAACAACTTTTGCGTTCTTTTTAAGCAAAGAACAATGATGTCGTTGCCAAATCAATTTTGATAATTTTAATCGCAAGGGGTTATTATGGGTAATCTTTCAAATGCTGTTTATAAAAGCAGCAAAAATTATAGCGATGCAGACAAAAGCTTAGGACGTAATATGATGCGTTCTGCTATGCAAGCGCCTTATCTTGAACGGCAAAAAGAGCATGATTTGGCTCTGCGGTGGAAAGACAAACGTGATGATGATGCCATGCATCAAATTGCAGCGGCTCATATGCGTTTAGTGATTGCTATTGCTAACCGCTTTAAACGTTTCAAAATGCCATTGGGGGATTTGGTACAAGAAGGGTATGTGGGACTATTGGAAGCAGCTGCACGTTTTGAACCTGATCGGGAAGTGCGTTTTTCAACGTATGCAACGTGGTGGATACGCGCTTCTATTCAAGATTATATTTTGCGAAATTGGTCAATTGTTCGAGGGGGAACGAGTTCTTCGCAAAAAGCACTTTTCTTTAATCTTCGGCGGTTGCGTGCAAAACTGATACAAGATGATAGTGCTTTGTCAAAACAGGATATCTTTCGCACAATCGCTGAAAAGCTTGGCGTTTCCGTGCGCGATGTTGAAACGATGGATTTTCGTTTTTCCAGTTCTGATAATTCCTTGAGTGTTTCTGTTTCTGAGAACAGTGATAATCCCATTGCTAAGATGGATGTTTTGGTGGATGATAGTCCTCTTCCTGATGCTTTAATTGAGCAAGTCATTGATGGTCAAAGGCGTACACAATGGCTTTACGATGCGTTGCAAATTCTCAATGAACGGGAGTTGGAAATTATTCGCTTTCGTCGCTTAAATGAAGAGGGTGCGACTCTTGAAGTTTTGGGTGAAAAGTTAGGAATCTCGAAAGAGCGCGTGCGTCAAATTGAAGCTAGGGCTTTGCAAAAGTTGCGTTCTGCTCTTCTTACGGTTCATTCAGAAGATGCTTACGATATATAAGCAGTGAAAGGCTTTGGGGGGGGATGGAGGAAAGAGAACGTATAAGTAAGGGGGTATATGAGGATACGATGAAGTCAGTTTTAGGGGATGTCCAGATTTGTTTAGGAATATGCCTCCTTGGGGATGCTTTTGGTGCTATTGATGAACAGAGGAAGATTGGGGGTGATGTTGGTTGGTAGGAAATATGTATCAAACGGAGACCTTATAAAAGCATGATGAAGTTGGATTTTAAAGTGTTTCTCTTTATTTTCGAATATGCTTTAAGGGGGAGGACATGATACAGATAGAAAAGAATCAAAGCTGTAGAAGATGAGAAAAAGGCTTATTCTGTAATAATTTTCACTTTTGTACCTGCGGGTAAAGTTTGTGTTGGTGAGAGGGCGTTGAGGATGCGAAAGAGTTTTTCTTTATCTGGTGTGTGTTGCATTTTATTGGCTAGGTTTGCAACGTTTTCTCCTTGTTTAACGCGGACAACACGGATTTTTAAGGGCTTCAATTTTTTTAATTGTGAAGATGAAAGAGAATGAAAGCTTTGTAGCGTTTTTTGGGCAACCTCTACAAAATTTTGAGAATTATGTGGGGCGGCTGTCAGAAAACGAAAGATATGGTTGTTGAATGGAATGACAACTACATCAAATTGCCATTGCTCATTGGTAGCATGGGCTCGTGCTCCAAGTAAACTTTGGCTTTGGAATCCTTGACGCGTAAACTCTTGACTGGGGAGACTTTGAATTGTGATGGGGCGGATAGATGATTGGTCTAGCCCGATAATCCAGCCGCTTTTCAAATAATCACTCGCAGATATTCCAGTAGGATGCGGAATAGCATCAAAACGAATCGCAATTTTATCTGGTCCACTGGCCCAAACAGTGTGTGCTGAATGTTCTATTGTAAAATTATTTGGAACAGAAAAAGCTATGCGCAACTGTGGGTGAATAAATTGGTTACCTCGTACAAAACCTGTATAAAACCCTCCTCCAAAAATCATGCCATCAATGCTTTTGAGAAAAGAATCGCGATCGGTTGTTTTACTATTCCCTTTACTGATTTTACGCGCCTTTTCTATCGCAAGCCGAATGCGTTGAGGGGTGGTTGGGTGAGAAGCTAGAAAATCTAGAGAAGCATTTTGGGTGCCGGAGATATTACGCAAAGCACTATAGGCTTCCATTGTTTGAAGAAAGCGCGGTGAAGCAAATGGATCATATCCTGCTTGTTGGAGCATTTCAAGTGCAAGGGAATCAGCTTCCAGCTCTTGATTGCGGGAAAATTGCGCGAGTTGTTGCTTGTTTTGCACAGGGTTATGAAGTTTTTTGCCAATAGAAGAAAGAAGATGTGAAGATATGTGATTTGCCATCTTTAATTGGGCTTCTTTTTGCAGGCGTAAAATGCCATGATTGGCTCTAATATGTGCTATCTCATGGGCTAAAATGGCTGCAACTTCTGAAGAATCATTGGCTAATGCCAGCATACCACGAGTGATGTAGATTGCGCCATTGGGGAGCGCAAATGCGTTAATACTTTCTGAGTTTAAAATTGTTACAGAATAGTTTTGATGAGAACTATGGGATGCAACTGTCAGTTTACGGACAATCTTTGCTAAAAGGTGTTCAAGTTTTGCATTATAATAAGCGCCGCCATACATTTGCAAAATACGCGGGTGTTGCAAAGCGCTTAATGTGACATAGATATTGTGATTGTTGGTACGTTTGATTGTTTTAGAAGAAGTGGAAGAAAGCTTATCATTTTGAGAGAGGGGCGTATGACAAGCCGAAAGGAGAAACGTTAAACTTATGAGAGTGGCTTTATACAGGCACGAGTGAAAAAGAAAATTGCGTTGAAAAATGGGGTGCGTTGGACCATGGTGCACATTATTTCTGCGGAGTAATTTGGCAAATTGCATTTGTATCTTTTGTATCTTTGTATCGTATGTTTCTTTAAGAAAGACATTAGGGATAAGGATTCGTTGGGCTATATCACGCTTTTTGTTTATAAAAAATGACTCTCACTTATAAAAGGATGCGCTGTAAAGGAAATTTTGTGAAAGGCAAAGTATGGCATGACAACATTTACGATATTATTAAATGGAGATGTTCATATCACTGATCGTTTGCTTAATCAAATTCAAAACAGTCGGGTGATTGCTGCTGATGGTGGTATGCGTCATGCGGCAGCGCTTAATGTGTCGCCTGAGTTGTGGTTAGGCGATTTTGATTCGTCAGATGAGAATTTAATACGCAAATATAGTCATGTTCCGCGTGAAGTTTTTCCCTCTGATAAAGATATGACAGATAGTGCTCTGGCTTGTGAAAGAGCGCTGCAAAATGGCGCTAAAAAGCTTATTTTGTGCGGTGCTTTGGGAGGTGAGCGAAGTGATCATAGCCTTTCTCATATGACGCAAGCGTTAATGATGGCTGAAAGGGGCATTTCAGTGTTGTTGACAAGCGGTTTGGAAGAAGGCTGGCCGGTTTTGTCAAAACCCTGTTCGTATGATTTGCCTAAGGGATGTTTGTTTAGTATTATCGGTTTTTCTGATTTAAAAGGCTTAACTCTTAAAGGGGTAAAATGGCCAATTTGTGACAAAAATGTGTCATTTGGCTCTTCTTTAACACTTTCTAACCGTATTTGTGGAACCTTTTCTTGCCATTTAGGTTCTGGAAAAGCTATATTGTTAGCGTCTGTGCCTATTCCATAAAGCTCTTCCAATAATATTTTGAATAAGGCAGGGGGGGGCCTAGTGATTAAGTGCCGACATAAACGATATATTATGTATTGATCTTGAGAAGGAAAGGTTTTGATATGCTAAAATCAATTTTTAAAGTGGCTGTTGTTTCAGCCATTGGTTTCAGTTCAGTTGCTTGTACCACAAACGATGAACGCGTTGCACGTTACGGCGTAGGAGGAGCAGCAATTGGTGCTTTGGCTGGAACTGCTATTGCTGGAAGTACTCCTGGAGCAGCACTTACCGGTGCAGCATTTGGTGCTTTGGCTGGAACAGTAACAGGTGCAGCTGCAAATCAAAGAAAACAACAAAGACAGGCATCACAATTGTGCACGTATCGTGGTCGTAGAGGGCATGTTTACCAAGCACCTTGTGCACAAAGAGTCCCTGTACGACAATTATGTGCTTACCGTGATGCAAGAGGGGTGATGTATAAAGCACCTTGTCCGCGCCGCGTTCGTTAATGGCGGTGCCGCTTCTGCGGCTTGACCGCATTTTCTTAAATTTTGGAAAAACGCCTTTGCTCAATCAAGCTTCTTTATCGGTTGAGCAGGGGGCGCGTATTGCGCTGGTCGGCCGTAATGGTTGTGGAAAATCGACCTTATTAAAAATTGCCGCAGGAATATTAGAACCTCATGGTGGCGAAATTTTTCGCCACCCGCGAGTAACGCTCCGTTATGTCTCACAAAATCCGGATTGTTCAGGATTTGAAGATATTAACGCTTATATGGAAGCGGGGCTGGACAGTACATCTGATGTCCAGTGGATCAATACGCTTCGCACAAATTTAGGGTTTTCGGGGGCGGAAAAATTGGAAACGCTTTCGGGAGGCGAAAAGCGACGTGTTTCGTTGTTACGGGCCATTGCTGCAAAACCCGATATTTTGTTCTTAGATGAACCAACCAACCATCTTGATTTACCAACCATTGAATGGCTGGAAGCTGTTTTGTGTTCTTTGCGTTCAGCGATGGTGGTGATTTCCCATGATCGGCGATTTTTAGAAAATGTTACGCGGTCAACGGTATGGCTTGATCGTGGCACAACCAAAAGACTGGAAAAGCGTTTTTCTGAGTTTGAAAATTGGCGTGATAAAGCACTGGAAGAAGAAGCCATCGAACAGCATAAATTGGGGCGCCAAATTGCTCGTGAAGAGCAATGGTTGCGTTATGGTGTGAGCGCACGGCGTAAGCGTAATGTACGGCGCTTAGGCGAATTAAAAAACTTAAGACAGCGTCATCAAACCTATAAAGGGCAGCCGGGAAATGCACTTTTGACAGCAGCGAAAAGTCATGATTCTGGGCAATTGGTGCTTGAAGCAAAGAAAATTTCAAAATCCTATGGTGATCGCATTATCGTGAAAGATTTCTCTTTGCGCATTCAGCGTGGTGATCGGATCGGTTTGGTAGGACCCAATGGAATCGGAAAGACAACTCTCATTTCTGCATTAATTGGGCAAGAAGCCGTGGATAGTGGAACGGTGAGGCATGGCTATAACCTCTCTATGGCATTGCTTGATCAGCAACGTATTTTAAATGAAGAAGAAACTTTAGCGCATTATTTAACGGGAGGAAGAGGTGACACTCTTGTGATCAATGGACAAGAGCGGCATGTCGTTTCTTATATGAAAGACTTTTTATTTTCACCTGAACAAGCACGCACTCCCCTTAAAGAATTTTCCGGGGGAGAAAGAGCACGCCTCATGCTTGCACGACTTCTTTCACGTCCTGCAAACTTTTTGATTCTTGATGAACCGACCAATGATTTGGATATGGAAACTTTGGATTTGTTGCAAGAATTTATTGCTGATTTTGCGGGAACAGTATTGTTGGTTAGCCATGACAGAGACTTTTTAGATCGTACTGTAACGCATATGTTGGCACCTCAAGGTGATGGTCAGTGGGTTTTGTATGCGGGCGGTTATAGTGATATGATGGCGCAAAACCAGCATGCTCTGAGTTTACAACGCAAAAAAACAGAATTATCGCAGCGTAATGCATCTTCAAAATCTCATGTGGGAGAGCTTTCAAAGCAGGACACATCAACAGATCATGGCTTGATAGGGCGGGAGAAAAAAACACGAGGTAAATTGTCTTATAAGCAGGTTTATGCATTGGAAAAATTGCCTGAAGAAATTGCTGTTTTGCAGGACGAAATCAAAAAAATTGAACAAGAGCTCTCTGATCCAGCCCTTTATCGCAGTGATAAAGAGCGTTTTGAGCGTTTATCAACAGCGTTGGAAAAAAAGAAAAATACTTGCACACAAAAAGAAGAAGAATGGTTAGAACTTGAAATTTTACGCGAAGAAATGGAAGCGTGTTCACGGTAATGTCTAAAACATTTTAAAAGATTTGTATTGCATTATCACTTTTCTTGGATTTGTTACAAGAGTTTGTGGCTGATTTAGCGGGAACAGTGTTGTTGATGAGTCATGGCAGAAACTTTTTAAATCCCACTGTAACATATAGCTTTTCAAGGTGATGGTCATTGGGTTTTGTATGTGGGCAGTGATATGATAGCGCACAATAAGCATGATCTGAGTTTACAAGGCAAAGAAACAAAACTATCTTTGCCGTGAGTTTTTTCAAAATTTTGTATATGGAAGTATACCAGTTCCATTACACACTTTGCCAGTCCCCAATGTTGCTACAGCGCTCCTTGGAACTTGAGAGCATTCGTAAAAAACATTTCCTTGTCTTTACCTTATGCTTTAAACATACCACCCCCGCTTATGACGGAAAAGTAAATGATCCTCATTGATTCTAACGTAAGAAGTGTTGTGATGAGGAAAGCTTATTTTATTTGACATTATGATTTAAGTTCAAAAGTGATGATTTGTTAGGATAAATCAACGTGTTATTGTAACATTTCTAGGAGGAGAAAATGATGGCAATTAAAACAAAGCGAACAATTTCCACATTGATCGGTTTAGAAGATGCAGCTGAACTGTCTTCTTATTACCTCCGTAATGCGAATCATCTGCGTCCTTTTGAACCTGTTAGATCTGATGGTTACCACAGCCTAACAGCTTGGGAAACACGAGCCAATGCATTTGCTTATGAAAATGCACAAGGACAAGCATACCGATATGCTGTACGATTAAAAAATGAAAACACAATTATCGGTGTTGTGAATTTTACAAATGTGGTTCGGGGTGTTTTTCAAGCCTGTCATCTTGGTTTTTCTCTTGATGAAAAACAACAAGGCAAAGGTCTCATGTTTGAGAGTTTATCGGCTCTAATACGCCATATCTTTTATGTTTATCATCTGCATAGAGTGATGGCAAATTATAGACCTGAGAACATAAAAAGCGAACGTTTATTAAAGCGCCTTCATTTTGAAAAAGAAGGCTATGCCAAAGACTATTTGATGATTTCTGGAAAATGGAGAGACCACATTCTAACCTCTCGAATCAATGATCTGTATGAGTCCGTTAATAGATTCGAATAAAGTTTTATTAAAAGTTCTATCAAGGGGCTTTTTATCAAATGTGTAAATATGCCGAATTTCTGCCTATCCTAAAAGATAAAGATCCTTAACCAGCTCTTCTTTTGTAAACAGTTCAGACTCTCATTTAGCGGATTTCAACTGCTGACCACTTTATATGTTTCTTTTTGTAGATAATGAATTGATTTATCATCATAATTCATTTCTTCAATTTGAAGGAAGAGAGTCCTTAATATCGTAAGACTTTCTCATTTCAAATCTATTGATGTTTAATCATAAAAATTACCTCTCTTGCACATCACAAATTGGATTGGCGTACAAGTGAGGGGTTGTGTGGATAAAAATGATTGGAGGAGAGGGATAAAAATGCTCTGTATAAATCCTTTTAATGTGAGGGCTGTTGCAATATTGTGTATTTTGTGACCGATAGTCTCGTTACAAGTTACACAAACAGCTTATTATTGGGTGAAATTTTTATACATTCATTTGTTTTTTTGCATTTTCTTTTCTTAAGAAATTTTCCAATTTTATCAATAGCTTTAACTCATACCAAGCGCATTTTTATAAAGCTCAATGATTGCTTCTTCTTCCATTCGTTCATGCTCTTCTTTTTTACGCAACCGTATAATGCTGCGAACGGCTTTACTATCAAAACCAGAGCCTTTAAGTTCAGTGTAAACGTCTTTAATATCATCAGAAATGGTTTTTTTCTCTTCTTCTAGTCGTTCAATACGTTCGATAAAAGAGCGTAATTGGTTTACGGATATGGCGTGTGTTTGATCGGTTACTGTATCGTTCATTGTATTTTTCTCCAAGTTATATATTCTAAGTTGTTTTTCGACGACGAATTTATGTTGAAAAAGCTTGAAAAACAAAAAGCAAATCAAGCTACACTGTTTTTTTACAAATTGACTTTAAATATTTTGTAAAATTTTTAAGATATATGCATTGATAAAAGGGCTATAAAAAGAAAAATATAAAAATATACGTTTTAGACTTGAAAAGCTTTTGAAAAAGAAGTGTGTAATTTCTTTTGAGAATTTGACATTATAGAGGAAGTTTTGTGATTTTAAAAAAACGATATTGGGTGTTTCAGAAAGGATTGAAGGTTTTTCTCTTGAGCATTTTGCTCTTGTTTTCCCTTGTTGTTTTTGCAAAAGCTGACTTTAGGGTTTGTAATACAACCCAACAGTCTGTAGGGGTTGCTCTTGGATATCGTACATTTTCAGGGTGGGTGAGCGAAGGCTGGTGGACGGTACCCGTGACGGAGTGTAAAACCTTAATTGAAGGGCCTCTTGCTTCACGGTTTTATTATTTTTATGCGGAAGGGGCACAAAAAAAAGGGAATTGGGCAGGCTCTGTAACCATGTGTGTGCAAGATAGCCAATTTACCATTCAAGGGGTTCATGATTGTTTCCCTCGAGGATATCAAAAGGCTGAATTTAAAGAAATCGATACCGGAAATCAAACCAGTTGGATGATACAGTTGACGGATGAGTCTTTGTTAAACAATTCAGTTGTCCCTTCTCTTTCAGGAAATTCTCCACCGTGAAACGTGCACGTAAAGTGAAAATTATTGCGACTCTTGGTCCTTCTTCTTTTTCCAGTGAAATGATTGAGAAGCTTTTTAGGGCAGGAGCAGATGTTTTTCGTCTTAATATGAGCCATACTGACCGTGATATGATGGGTGATTTGGTCAAGTCTATACGAGAAGTTGAAAAAACAGTTCGGCGACCCATTGGTATTTTAGTGGATCTTCAGGGGCCAAAACTGCGTGTGGGTCGTTTTACTAAGGGTCAAGAAGATTTGCGTGTTGGGCAAAGCTTTACGTTAGATAATCGCGATGTGTTAGGTGATGCACAGCGTGTTTTTTTCCCTCATGAGGATGTATTTTCGGCTGTTAAACCAGGGGATCGGTTATTAATTGATGACGGAAAACTGGAACTGCGTGCGCAAGTTTGTGATGGTCATTCTGTACAATGTCGCGTGGTTGCTGGAACACGTATTTCTGATCGAAAGGGTGTCAGTTTTCCCGATACAATTTTGCCTTTTGATTCGATGACGTCAAAAGATAAGGAGGATCTTCAGGCTCTTTTACAGCAGCCTGTTGATTGGGTTGCTCTTTCTTTTATTCAACGTCCAGAAGATATTATGGCGGTGCGTCGGTTGACGAAAAGCAAGGTGTCTTTGATGGCTAAAATCGAAAAGCCTCAAGCCTTAGAGCATATAGAGAAAATTATTGATGTATCCGATGGTATTATGATTGCACGGGGTGATCTTGGAGTGGAAATGCCTTTGGAAAGGGTTCCTGCACTTCAGATGGAGCTCATAAAAGCTTGTCGTTTAGCAGGGAAGCCTGTTGTGGTGGCAACACAAATGCTCGAATCAATGATCACATCTTCTGTTCCGACACGCGCAGAAGTGTCGGATGTTGCTACAGCAGTTTATGCAGGAACAGATGCGGTGATGTTGTCTGCTGAATCTGCTTCTGGTCGCTATCCTGAAGAAGCTGTGCTTATGATGGACCGAATCGCGCGGCAAATCGAACAAGATCACACTTATGCCGCTCAGGTTGGGGCACAACATCCAGCACCAGAATCAACAGGAACGGATGCGATTTCTCTTGCTGCGCGTCAGATTGCTGAAACACTTGCGCTATCAGCTATCGTTGCCTATACGGCTTCCGGAACAACGGGGGTGCGTGCCTCTCGTGAACGCCCTAATAGACCGATTATTGCTTTATCGCCCATTGTGGAAACAGCACGGCGTTTGGCTTTAGTTTGGGGGCTTCATTGTGTGGTCACGCAAGATGCACGGAGTTTAGAGGATATGGTTGATCGTGCAGCAGCCATTGCATTTCAGGAAGGCTTTTGCAAAGGGGGAGATCGCTTTCTTGTGACAGCTGGGGTTCCCCTTGGAACGCCTGGAGCGACAAATCTCTTGCGTATTGCTTCTGTCTCTCAAGATGGAACGAAAGGGATTTGAGCCGTTTATGCATGATGTTTTTTTATGCGCCTTTAAACAGGCTTTAAAAACAACGGGTGTGCGTTTTTTGTGAATGCTTCCATAGACCTATTATTCTTTTACCTCCCATTGTAAAGATAGCAAGGTGTTGCGTTAGGTTATAAGGTTTGGTGATGGGAGCAGATGCGGTGATGTTGTCTGTTGATTTTGTTTTAGTTCTGAAGAAGCTGCTTTTACGGTAGGGCATTGAATGGAAGCCCCCCTCTTTTATTTCATTGAGGTAGGCATAGTGGGGATTGCTTTATTGCTGTTTATACGAGAAAGATGTTCATTGATAATGAGAATTCATTCTTTTTCTTTTTGAATGAGAGCCTTGAAATTGTTCTCATTTTAAACTTTTGCAAACAGAATTGAATAAAATTAGAATTGTGTGCCTAAAAAATCATGATGGTATGTTATGAGAAAAATTGATGGGTGAATGTGTTTTAAAAATATGCTTTGTCGGCGCGTTTGCAACATATTGATTTATAATGATAACATAGCGTTCTTTATATTGAATTAAAACCCTGAATACCGCAAAGTTCTCTTAACTTTAAATTTGTTTATGTTTTGTCAATCATAACTATTGCTTGTACGTCACAAGCGGGGCTCTTGTGGGTAAAAACTGTACAAGAAAGGTGTCCCTCTTATGAATCGTTTTAAGGGCCAAGGGGGCTGTCGCAATATTGGAGGCCGGTTATAGTGATGGTGCCGGTTTGCTCTTTTATTAAGCGTGGAGATTTTGAGGGGTGGGGAGAAAGGTATGGATGAATTGTTTGTTATAAGGATAAAGATGGTGGTAGAGGATGTTTTCAAGAGCTATTATTGTCGTTTATGATGTTTGAAGTTGTCGCAGATTAACATAATCTTCGGGTTTGGCTTTTTTCCTGCTCTAAAGGATGAAAATACTAAAGTTCACGCTGGTTTATAAATGATACGGTTCTTCTAGGTGGGTTTTATCTGATGGACATTCTAGGTGCAAAGACTCCATGGTGCTTATATTATCAAATGGCGGTGTTTTACGGGATAATAGATAAGGTTATTTTTTAAATATATTTTGAATCTGCTTGACCTTATCTAAGGACAAGGACTTTATGGTATGCATTCAGAGGAAACATGAATAGAGTTCTTTTTTTCGAAGGATGCTTTATTTGTTTGTTGCTGTTGTCATTTATATGATTTTTTTACAATGATGTTGGTTTTGTTATCTTGTTGCACTGTTAAAGACATCTCATTTGAAGTGTGGTGATATAAGGTTGCCTCTTTGATATAGGAAGTGTTTGTGCGGAGATGAAAGATTCAGGGTCGGGCTTTCTTGTTGAGTTTTAAGTTAATCCCATAAGTGGTGAGTAGCTGGAATCCTTCCTATAAGAAACCAGACTGTTTACAGACTGGTGTGGGTTTAAGAATTTTTATCCTGTGAGATGTGGCGGACAAGTCAAGTCTCTGGTTTATTATGCGCTGATGTACTTTTTAGAAATCTTCCTGTTCTTGTTCTTGAATGTTTGTGCTGTTTTGATCATCTTTGAGCAATTGGTTGGTGAGATTTTCAATGCGTTGGGTGGTGTCACGCATAATTTTTCCCATGGTGCGGTCTCTTTCGTTGTGGAGTCGTAAAAGAGCATTGTAGTCTTCTTGTAATTTTTTATTTTCTCGTTTTATTTCTTCCATTTCATCAATAATCATTATGCCAGCCATAACCGATAAACGATGGTCGCCAATTTCACCAAAATTGTTCTTTAAATGTGTGATATATTGATCTAATTGAGCAGCAAGCGCAATAAGACGACGTTCTTGTCCTTTGTCACAAGCCATGCGATAAACTTTACCATCAATGGTAACGGAAACAGTTTCCATACATTCAAACCTTTATCTATCAATGACAACACGAATTGTTTCCATTGCTTTAATAAGACGTTTGGAAACTTCTTTGTTTACGGACTCTAAGCGTTCAATTTGGGCTTCAGCTTTGTCAAGCGCTTGGGCAAGATGGCTGCGGTCAGCATTCATTCGTTGGATTTCTTCTTCCCATTCGTTATTTTTATCAATAACGGCATTGCGGTTTATTATGGTGATCTCTAAAGTTCTAAGTGCCTTTTCTAGGTGCTCTAAAGCATCTTGTAGAACTGTAGTCTCTTGGTTCATTGCCTTTATCCTTTGGGTAATTGTATCCTTTATCAATGTGTTATGCAAAAACGAATCACTTTCACTCTTGTATTGTGCGCATTTTATTTTTAAGTATGTAGGATATTTTAGCAAGCAAAGCAGGGGATGGATATAAATTAAAAGCTGGATTTTTTGCGCGTATTGGCATAAATGACATGGATATACAGGACGCGTGAGGGGAATGTTATTAATGTTATTGAAGTGGTGGCAAGAAGTCTCACACTAATGGTTAAAAAATAGTATTTCTTGAGAGTTTTAAGAGAATACGGAAAAAGCAACAGAATAACGTATTTAACGAAATGGTCGATTATTCATGACAAATACCCACCAACAGAATCAGATGGCCAATGCTATCCGTTTTCTTGCTATTGATGCGATTGAAAAAGCAAATTCTGGTCATCCGGGCTTACCAATGGGGGCAGCCGACATTGCTACAGTCCTTTATACACAATTCCTTGCTCATGATCCTAAAAATCCTCGCTGGCCTAATCGTGATCGTTTTGTGTTATCGGCGGGGCATGGGTCTATGTTGCTTTATGCTCTCTTGTATCTTTCTGGTTATGAAGATATTGGCATTGAAGATCTCAAAAATTTTCGCCAATTAGGGGCAAAGCTTGCTGGGCATCCAGAATATGGGCATGTGGCGGGAATCGAAACAACCACTGGACCACTTGGACAAGGGTTGGCAAATGCCGTGGGAATGGCTCTTGGGGAGCGTTTGCAAAATGCCCGTTTTGGTGATCTCATCAATCATTACACTTACGCGTTGGTGGGCGATGGATGCCTTATGGAAGGAATATCTCAAGAAGCGATTTCCCTTGCTGGTCATTTGAAACTCAATAAGCTTATTGTGTTGTGGGACGATAATAATATTTCCATTGATGGAGAGATTTCCCTTGCTGATAGTACTGATCAGATTGCGCGTTTTAAAGCTTCTGGTTGGGAGACACATAAAGTCAATGGGCATGATCAAGCAGCAATTGCACGGGCTATTGAGGCGGCACAAAATTCCGATAAACCAACTTTGATCGCTTGTAAAACAACAATTGGTTTTGGAGCGCCAAATAAAGCGGGTACCAATAAAGTTCATGGGTCCCCTTTGGGCGCACGAGAAATTACTGAAACCCGTATCGCTTTAGGGTGGGATGCTGAGCCTTTCATTATTCCAGCCGATATTCTCGATAATTGGCGCTTGGCTAGTCTCAATGCTGCTAAAAAACGCCAAAAGTGGGAAGCAAAATTTGCTGATCTTCCTGTCTCAGAGCGTGTGGAGTTTGAAAGATTGATGCGGGGCGATCTCGTGGGCGGATTTGATGGCGCTATTGATACTTATAAACAGAAACTGGTTGAAGAGCGGCCTGTTGTTGCTACGCGTAAAGCTTCGGAAATGGCTCTTGAAGTTATCAATGGAGTCGTTACTGAAACTATTGGTGGTTCGGCTGATCTAACCGGATCTAATAATACAAAAAGCAGCCAGATGAAAAGTATCTCTGCTGAAGATTTTTCAGGGCGTTATCTGCATTATGGAATTCGCGAACATGTAATGGGAGCCGTGATGAATGGTCTTGCCCTTTATGGCGGCTTTATTCCTTATGGGGGAACCTTTTTATGCTTTTCTGACTATATGCGTCCTGCTATGCGGCTCTCTTCTCTTATGGGATTGCGGGTGATTTATGTCATGACACATGATTCTATTGGTCTTGGTGAGGATGGTCCGACCCATCAACCCGTGGAACATTTGGCTTGCCTGCGCGCAATACCTAATCATCTTGTGTTTCGACCTGCTGATGCTATGGAGACAGTCGAGTGTTGGCAATTGGCTTTGAAAGCACGCAAAACGCCTTCTACTTTGGCTTTGAGTCGACAAAATCTACCGCTTTTGCGTCAAGAGTATGAAGAAGAAAATCTCTGTATGCTCGGTGCTTATGAATTCCTAACAGCTAGTGATGATGCACAAGTGACGCTGTTTGCTTCTGGTTCAGAATTGCAAATTGCAGTGGAGGCACATACGGTGTTAGAAGAAAAAGGCATCCCAACGCGTGTGGTTTCTGTGCCTTGTTTTGAACTTTTTTCTCAACAGTCTCTCTCTTATCAGCGTGCTCTCATTGGGGAGGCACCGATTAAAATTGCCATTGAAGCTGCTGTCGCCCAAGGGTGGGATCGTTTTATTGGCTGTGATGGTGTGTTTATTGGTATGGAGGGCTTTGGGGCAAGTGGAACAATTGATGCCCTTTATGCGCATTTTGGTATTACTTGTGAGAATGTGGTCGCTACCGTTGAAAAAGAGCTTGGAAAGATCAAAGAGGAAAAGACAAAGTGATAGTTTGTGTTGTCATGAATGGGGTGGTTTTAGGGCATCATATTCTGTCCAGTGTTGTGGATGATCTTGTGCATTATTGTGGATAAGTGAGTGATTGATCAAGATATTGACATTGTGGGAATTAATGATTTTGGATTGGTACCCATTTATTGTGTTTTAAATGTTGTGCTTAAAAAATTGATGAGGAAACATGTGAAATGACAGTTCGTGTTGCAATTAATGGGTTTGGTCGTATTGGTCGCAATATTTTACGTGCACTTGTGGAAAGTGAACGGCAAGATATTGAAGTGGTCGCAATTAATGATTTGGGATCGGTGGAAACAAATGCCCATTTATTGCGCTATGATTCAGTTCATGGGCGTTTTCCTGGGACCGTTAAGGTGGTAGGGGATGCCATTGATGTGGGGGGTGGTTTAATAAAGGTATGCGCAGAGCGTGATCCTGCTCAATTGCCTTGGAAAGATTTGGATATCGATATTGCTTTAGAATGTACGGGCATTTTTACTACGCGTGATAAAGCAAGTGCTCATTTGGATGCGGGGGCAAAGCGTGTTCTTGTTTCTGCGCCTTCTGAAGGAGCAGATCTTACGGTTGTCTATGGGGTTAATCATCTCTCTTTAAGCAAGGAGCATCGTGTTGTTTCAAACGCCTCTTGTACTACCAATTGCTTGGCGCCTGTAGCACAAGTTTTGCACAACACGGTGGGTATTGAAAAGGGCTTCATGACAACAATCCATTCTTATACGGGTGATCAACCTGTGTTGGATACAATGCATCGTGACCTTTATCGTGCACGTGCAGCAGCTCTTTCTATGATTCCTACCTCAACAGGAGCGGCAAAAGCTGTGGGATTGGTCTTACCAGAATTAAAGGGATTGCTTGATGGTGTATCGATTCGTGTTCCGACCCCTAATGTTTCTGTAGTTGATTTGACATTTATCGCTAAGCGTTCCACAACAATTGAAGAAATTAATACAGCTATTGCTGCTGCTGCACAAGGTCCTTTGAAGGGCATTTTGGACACTACAGAAGAAAAACTCGTGAGTTGTGATTTTAATCATAATCCTCATTCAGCTATTTTCCACAATGATCAAACAAAAGTGATTGATGGTAAGCTCTGTCGCGTTCTGGTTTGGTATGATAATGAATGGGGCTTTTCTAACCGTATGAGTGATACGGCTGTGGCTTTTGCTAAGACAATATAAGAGGACCTCAGGGTCCTCTTTTTATAGGGAAAAGTCTCATTTTTGTACAATTTTGAGAAAAACAGATAGAGGCTGTTGTTCTCATACGCTAGAGAGAAGAGAATATTGAAAAATTGATGATGTGTTTTGTTTTAATACCGTGTCAATACGTGCTTTTAAAAGCTGCATGAAAGAGTAAACTTTGAAAAAGTAAGATCTGAACGAGATACCCTTTGAGAAAACGTTAGAAAATTAGGAGATGTAAACTCTCTTGCTTAGAAGTAAAAGGAAAGCTTTAATAGAGATCAAGTTGAGCGAATGCATTTGTTTGCCACAATTTGTTTGCTACAATGGGATATGAAGATTAAGAGCAATGGTGGGCTTTTGTACATTTGACGATGAAGCTTTGGCTTTTCAAGCAGAGGGTGAGAGATAAGCTGTCGTGGATCTCTTGTAAAAGCAAAGAGGGGATAAGTGGAAAGAAAAGTGGGCAGGGTTGTTGGATGCGTTTTTATTTGAAACAATGGAAAGTGAAGAGGAAGCAGTGATGGGGTTTCGTACACTTGATGATGTTGATGTCACTGGAAAACGTGTTCTTGTGCGGGTGGATTTTAATGTGCCAATGGCACACGGCAAGGTCTGTGATACGACGCGCTTAGAGCGACATAAAGAGACAATCATTGAGCTGCAAAAGCGGGGTGCTAAACTTATTCTGCTTTCTCATTGTGGTCGCCCTAAAGGAAAGGTAGAGCCAGAGTTTTCACTCCGTCCTGTTGTGCAAGTGCTGGAAAAGATCATTAATCAGCCTGTTTCTTTTGCTCCTGACTGTATCGGTTCGGTGGTGCAGGTTGCGGTTGAGTCATTACAAAATGGGGGTGTTTTACTGCTTGAAAATGTTCGTTTTTATGCTGGTGAAGAAAAGAATGATTGTTCTTTTGCGGAAGCTTTGGCTCATAATGGGGATCTCTATGTCAATGATGCTTTTTCAGTTTCTCATCGTGCCCATGCTTCGGTGGAGGGAATAACGCATTTGTTGCCTTCTTATGCAGGGCGCTCTTTGCAAGGTGAGATGCAGGCATTAGAAAAAGGACTTGGCAATCCAGCACGTCCTGTGGTTGCCATTGTGGGAGGAGCGAAAGTTTCTAGCAAGCTTTTTGTGCTCAATCATTTGGTGGAAAAGGTTGATCATCTCGTGATTGGTGGGGGCATGGCTAACAGTTTTTTAGCAGCGCAAGGTGTGTCTGTTGGTAAGTCACTGTGTGAACATGCACTGATGGACACGATAAAAAAAATCATTAAAAAAGCACAAGAGTGTCAATGTACGCTTCTGCTCCCTGTGGATGCTGTCGTTGGATTTCGCTTTGAAAAAGATGCACCGCATCGTCTTTATGACATTGAAGATATTCCACAAGATGGCATGATATTGGATATTGGGACACGCTCTATTGCGCATATCAATACTGTGATAGATAAAGCTGCTACTCTTGTGTGGAATGGACCCCTTGGTGTTTTTGAGATGTCTCCCTTTGATAAGGGAACCATTGCCGTTGCACGCCATGCAGCAGAACGTAGTTTGACGGGAAAGTTGGTTTCAATTGCGGGAGGGGGCGATACAGTTTTTGCTCTTAATCATGCTGGTGTTGCCAATGATTTTACTTATCTCTCGACTGCTGGAGGGGCTTTTTTGGAATGGATGGAAGGTAAGGTTCTGCCTGGCATTCTTGCCCTTATGCAGGCTTAAGGGGTTTCTTTGAAGGGAAGGTTAAAGAAAAACTATACGGTCTTGTAGAGTGTTTTGATAGTGTTGCGCATTTTTAGAAATTAAGACAAAATAAAGAGGAATTTTTTATGAATGAACGGCTTGAAGATATTGCACTTGCTTTGGTGCATGCGGGTAAAGGTATTTTGGCGGCAGATGAAAGTACGGCGACCATTGGAAAGCGTTTTGAAAGTATTGGTGTTGAATCCAATGAAGATAAGCGCCGTGCTTATCGTGAAATGCTTTTTAGTACAAAAGAAGCGATGGAAAACGCCATCTCTGGGGTTATTTTATTTGATGAAACCATTCGGCAAAAAGCATCAACTGGGAAAATGTTGACGGATCTTATTCGGGATTCAGGCGCTTTGCCAGGGATTAAAGTTGATACCGGTGCAAAACCTTTGGCCGCTTTTCCTCAAGAGACAATTACCGAAGGGTTGGATGGTCTTCGTGAGCGGCTAAAAGACTATTATGCTTTGGGAGCACGTTTTGCTAAATGGCGTGCGGTGATTGCTATTGATGAACACACTTTGCCAACAAGAGGCGCCATAAGACAAAACGCACAAGCTCTTGCACGCTATGCTGCCTTGTGTCAGGAGTTCAATATTGTGCCGATTGTTGAGCCGGAAGTGTTGATGGATGGACCATCGTGTGGGCATTCCATTACACGCTGCTTTGAGGTGACAAAAGCTGTTTTACAGACCGTCTTTAAAGAATTGTTTGAAGCTCGTGTTCTTTTGGAGGGGATGATTTTAAAGCCCAATATGGTGATTGATGGTAAGGATGCGCGCAAGGCTTCTGTCGAAGAAGTTGCTGAAAAGACCGTCCAGGTGCTTAAACAGACTGTTCCTGCTGCTGTTCCTGGAATTGCTTTTCTTTCTGGAGGACAGTCTGATAAGGAAGCAACGGCGCATTTATCTGCTATGAATTCTTTGGGCGCATTTCCTTGGAAATTGACCTTTTCCTATGGACGAGCATTACAAGCAGCTGCTTTAAAAGCATGGGCTGGAAAGGATGAGAATATTGCTGTTGCACAGAAGGCATTTAGTCATCGAGCTTTGATGAATCATCTTGCGGCTTTGGGACAATGGACAACAGAACAAGAAAAAGCGTGCGCTTGAAGCACAAACTCTGTTTTTAAATGCGGAGAGATTTTGCTTGTTTCTGCGTGTTTTTTGGGTGCCCTCATCATGATAAAAATGGCGGGGGCGTTTTAGGCTTGAAAGCTTTCTCAGAGAGTTTTCTCCTTGGACCTTTTAAAAGTTTCTAATGGGTGCTATCGAGAGATAAGATTGCGCAAGAGGTGCGATTTCGGGAAGGGGAGATGGTGCTTTAAAGGAAATTTGTGAATGCACAGCACTTTAGTATGGTGTCGTTCATGGGTAGGCACTTGCTTTTTGAGTGAAAATCATAAAGCTCATACTGTATTGAAGAGTTTGATATTGTGATATTTTTTCTTTTTCATGTTATCATTACTTGTCATCAGCAGAATCCATTTTATTACAGTTTCAAAGGTGGAAAAGCGGGTAGATTGGAGAGTTGCGATTTCTGAGCGGATTGGAATACAGCTTATGAAGCTTTTCTGCGTCAGGATAGCTTCCTCTTCCATGGGGGTAGTTTTTCTATTGACGAACGGATTGAATAACTCTTGCTAACAAAATAGATTTGCACCTCAATAAAACACCTATTTTTTCGTTAAAATGGATAAATTTTTCTTGTATTTTGTGATGATATAATTAAAAATGAATAACTTCATAGCATCTTGGCTTAAAACGGGGGGAGTTGTGGACGGTATATCTTCTAAAAATAACAGTATATCTTCTAAGAATACAAGCATCAAAAGAAAAAATCGATACGCAGAACAGAGCTTTTCTGCAATTATGATGCGAAAATTGTGCAATATGGTGCGTGGGGTATTCGAAGGGATCTTTACAGTATTTACTTTCATAATTTTTCTTATCCTGTTCAGCATGCGTGGACCGGTTCATGCCGTACTAAGCTTCTTTGCGGGTGCGAGTGGATTAACGTGCTTTTTCTTTTTTGTCGGATACCTCTTAGAACGCCGTGACGCAACAGCAGATGAAGCCGCCGTATCGTTCGCATTACTCATGGCAATTGGTGAAGGCGTTTTTTCTATTTGCTGCCTGTCTGCTAGTTGGGGTTACGATGCTCTCTTATTCCGTTTAGCACCTCCTGGGTATGTTCTTATTCTCCCTGAATAAATAGAGTGCAATTTGTTTGCATATAAATCAAAATGAGAGGCTGTCTGCCTCTCAAATTCTTAATAATCGCTCTCCAAAATCGTAACATCAGACCCGCGTTTAATGAAGGGGCTAACAAGCCTTGGTCCTTAAGCTCAAGGCAACCCTTTACAAGTTGCGCCTATCGGCATCCTTGACCTTAAGACACCCAAACGGCTTATTTTGTTTTTCTCATGCGGCTTTTGAAATCATGATATAAGGGGAAAGCTTCTCATGGTGCCTAAATGGTACCTTATCGTGTGTTAAATGGAAAAATGAGAAGTTCAAATTGATAAGCCTGTCTGAAAAGGAGTGCTGTTTATGTCCTTAAAGATATTGTCTTTATAATGATCACTTACTCAGGTGAAAATTGGAGTTTTGCCAAATAGGCATAGACGCCATTTCTTGCCACAAGTTCTGCATGGGTTTCCTCTTCCACAGGAGCGCCTTTATCCATCACGAGAATACGATCAGCTTTTAAAATTGTTGCCAAACGATGTGCAATTACCAAGGTTGTACGATTTTGCATCAATCCTTCTAAGGCGTCTTGCACCAACTTTTCACTGTTTGCATCTAAAGCAGATGTTGCTTCATAAAGCAGCAATGTTTTGATTTATAATAATAATTCACTGTTTTGTATGTTGAATGGGAATTCCGAATACCATAGGATTTTCTCATTTCAAATCTGTTCCATGTTGAATCAACCAAAACCATGTCTCTTGCACGTTACAGGCGGGGAGAGCCCGCGTGAATAAAAAAATATTAAGAAAGGACTTAAAATGCCTATAATGAATTGTCTCAAGTGCCAAGGTTGTAGCAACACCCATGAGCTGGCAAATATAATGATGGTGCCGACTTGCAGCAACAGGGGTGTATTTCTTAGAATTGACCATACAATACCGATGCGTTGTCTTGTCCCTCAGAAAGCATGGTACCACGTTCTTCTATTCACGTATCCAAGCCAATCTGGTAAAGCTCGAATCAATTCAAGCGTATTAGCCGCTTTAGCGGCGACAAGAATGCTCTCTTCATGGGTATTTTTCAGTTCCAAAAAAAGAAGGATAGTTTGTAATTATTTTATTTCAGGTCGTTATACTCTAAGAGGAAGGATTTATGCTCGTATTTCAAACTGATTTTTAAATTTAAAAACGCAGCCACCAAGATTTATTAGTGCCTAAGATCCTATCTATTTATGTTGGATGCGTTTTTGAATTAATATTTAAAGTGCACTCTTTACAGCATAAAAAAACAATCACTTACAATAGAGCAATCATTTTTTAAAACTTGTGCTCTTTATAATCAGGAATAGGCTTTTACATGCCAATATTACCAAAACGATTTTTGAATTTAGAAAGACGACCGCCACGGTCTACGAGTGTCTGGGAGCCACCTGTCCATGCTGGATGCGTTCTTGGGTCAATATCTAGATTAAGAGTATCGCCTTCTTTTCCCCAAGTAGAGCGCGTTTTATATTGGGTTCCATCCGTCATAACAACGGTAATTGTGTGATAGTTGGGATGAATATTCGCTTTCATGCGTAAAAACCTTTTGCGTTTACAGAATGAAACAGCACTTGCTCGATTTTTTTAAGTGCGCTTCCTTTGTCTTTTTGATACATTGATTAAAGTATTTATTCCTATAGCTGAGCACACATAAAAAAACAAGTGTTCAAGATGCATCATTGTATCAAGTGTTATAAATTCAATATAGTGAGCGAAACCTTATGAATCTCTTTAATCATTCAGAAAAATCTACAAAATCTTCTCCTAGAAAATCTTCATTCTCTTCGCTTGCAATTTTTTTTCCTTATCTTTTGCGCTATCGTTGGTTGTTTATCTTTGCCTTTCTAGCGTTATCTGTTGCGGCTCTTGTCACATTAGCTTTGCCTGTGGCTATCCGCCAAATGTTTGATCATGGGTTTTCTACTTCAAGCCATGGACATATCAATTTTTACTTCGGAATTTTGTTTATCTTAGCCTTGCTTCTCGCATTTGCTTCAGCAGCCCGTTATTATTGTGTTATCACATTAGGAGAGCGGATTGTTGCCGATTTACGGCGTGATGTGTTTATTCATATTATGAAACTTTCTCCTGCTTTTTTTGATCGGTCGCATTCAGGAGAAATTGTTTCAAGGCTTCTAACAGATACAACACAAATAAAATTAGCTGTGGGTTCTACCGCCTCTACTGCTTTGCGTCAGTTGATTATAGTGATCGGAGCCGTCGTGATGATGGTGATTACCAATGCTAAATTGTCTTTGTTGGTTTTGGTTGCTATTCCTGTTGTGGCCATTCCCTTAGTGGTTTTTGGGCGGAAAGTTCGCTCTCGTACACGTGCGGCGCAAGATCGTCTCGCAGATGCCAATGCTGTTGCTACAGAACAGGTGAGTGCTATTCGCACTGTGCAAGCTTTTACCGCAGAAAAACTCGTTGCAACACGTTTTTCACAATTGATAGAACGTGCTTTTCAAACAGCACGTGCTTCCGTGATCCTGCGCTCCTTTTTTACGGGTTTTGCAATTTTTTTGGTTTTTAGCAGTGTGGTTGCTGTTTTATGGATTGGGTCGCGCGATGTTTTAAATGGAACGATGACAGGCGGGACATTAGGGCAATTTGTCCTTTATGCAGTTTTTGGAGCTTCTACTTTTGCGCAATTATCGGAACTGGGGGCAGAGTTAATCCAAGCCGCAGGCGCTGCTGAGCGGCTTTCCGAATTGCTACAAGAACAACCTACTATTGTAGCTCCTAAAAATCCTTTATCATTGGAACAACCTGTTCGAGGCGAACTTGTTTTTGATCAGGTTGATTTTACCTATCCTTCTAGACCACAAGAGAAGGTTTTACGCTCGCTTTCATTTTCTGTAAAGGCAGGCGAAACGGTTGCTTTTGTTGGGGCTTCTGGAGCAGGAAAAAGCACCATTTTTTCTTTGATCCTTCGTTTTTATGACCCGATAAGTGGAACAATTCGGTTAGATGACATGGAAATTAATCGCCTTTCTTTACAAGATTTACGCAGCGCAATTTCCTATGTTCCACAGGATGTCGCCATTTTTGATGGAACATTGCGTGATAATATTATTTTTGGAACTGAAAATACCCATGAAGAGGAAATCCTTGCTGCCGCTAAAGCGGCTAATGCACTTGAATTTATTCAAGCTTTACCAGATGGCTTGGATACGCAAGTAGGAGAACGTGGTACCATGCTTTCTGGGGGGCAAAAACAACGCATTGGTATTGCACGGGCAATTCTAAGAAATGCACCCCTGTTGCTTCTTGATGAAGCAACATCTGCTTTAGATGCAAACAGTGAAAAGTTGGTGCAAGATGCCTTAGAAGGATTGATGCAAAATCGTACAACCTTGGTAATTGCACATCGTTTGGCAACAATTTTAAAAGCTGATCGCATTCTCGTGATGGATAAAGGCGCTCTTGTTGAAGAAGGAACCCATGCAGAACTTGTGGCAAAAAATGGCGTCTATGCTTACCTCGCAAAACTCCAATTTTCACCGGAGTAAGTGATCTTGATACAAGAGCAGTATCTTTAGGGACATAAACAGCACTCTTTTCAGACAGGCTTATCAATTTGAATCTCTCATGGAAAAAGAGGGCAAGCATTGTGGTGTATTTCTTTTTAAAGTCTTAACGGGCTGTCCTTTTTTCTGCGTGAGACGGGCATTTTTATAAAAATACTTCATCTGTGTACAGAATATAAAATGACACCCAGTTAATCTCTATGAACTATTAAGATGTGCAAGGAGTTCTCTTCATAACAGCACTGTCACGTTTATTTAACTGTCACGTTTATTTATAAGAGTAATTCATTGTTTTTCATGAGAGATCATGAATACCATAGGATTTTCTCGTTTCAAATTTAGTTATGTTGTATTAGTTAAAACCATGTCTCTTGTATGTGGCAAGCAGAGAGAGCCCGCGTGAATAAAACACTTTAGAAAGAATAAGTCCTCTTCATGAATCGTCTCAAGTTTTAGGGACTGTCACAACATTGGGGCGCTGGCATAAGAGTATGATGGTGCTGGGCTACTTAAAGAAGAACTGATAAATAGGCAGAGAGGCGCTTTTTATCGTTGTTATAAACAGTGTGAGCACGCAGCATATTTTGCTGTTTGGTTGGATTAAGGTTTTTATTACTTTGAAAATCAATATTTCATGGATCATGCATTTTGAGGGCTTATAAGGCTTTTCTTTAAAGTACATAAATCACTAAAACAGCATTATTTAAATACAAATTGTTCTATTTTACCAACAAAAACATCTATATTTTGTGTATTATTTTTATTAAAATATAATATGTAGTGATTTTCAAATCAGATGTACACACAATGATACAATATCGAGAAATCGATGAGAAAGCTGCGTTAAATGTTGGTGAGAATAAAAGAGAGCAAGAATGGAAGAAGACATAAAATGGGCAATAGCTTTCATAATAGCTATAATTAAGGTCATTTGGAAATGGGGGAAAGAATTTGGGAGTATAAGATTCGGCGGTATGATTTGCTGCATCATATTCATGGGGAAGTCGTGGTATTCGGGATACTCAGTGGATTTTTTGTTTGGTTTTGCAATGATAGTGTGTTGTGGGGGAAGCTTAATGCTTGCATTGGCAATTTATCAGAACAAGCATTTAACTAAACAACTTGAGCAAAAAGAGCAAGATTGCGCTGGATATCAAGATATTATTGAACAAGGGGAACAGAAATGTCTTCAATTGACTGAACAACTTGAGCGAAAAGAGCAAGAGTGCGCTGGACATAAAGATATTATTACACAATGGGAACAGAATTGTCTTCAATTGACTGACCAACTTGAGCAAAAAGAGCAAGATTGCGCTGGATATCAAGATATTATTGCACAAGGGGAACAGAGTTGTCTTCAATTGACTGAACAACTTGAGCGAAAAGAGCAAGAGTGCGCTGGACATAAAGATATTATTGCACAATGGGAACAGAATTGTCTTCAATTGACTGAACAACTTGA
Organism: Bartonella sp. OD88NMGDW; assembly: GCF_042193775.1. Lineage (NCBI taxonomy): Bacteria > Pseudomonadati > Pseudomonadota > Alphaproteobacteria > Hyphomicrobiales > Bartonellaceae > Bartonella > Bartonella sp. OD88NMGDW. Next base: position 91,866 of record NZ_JBHIMA010000003.1, read on the forward strand.
GCGAAAAGAGCAAGAGTGCGCTGGATATCAAGATATTATTGCACAAGGGGAACAGAGTTGTCTTCAATTGACTGACCAACTTGAGCGAAAAGAAAAAGAGTGCGTTGGATATCAAGATATTATTGCACAAGGGGAACAGAATTGTCTTCAATTGACTGAACAACTTGAGCGAAAAGAAAAAGAGTGCGTTGGATATCAAGATATTATTGCACAAGGGGAACAGAATTGTCTTCAATTGACTGAACAACTTGAGCGAAAAGAGCAAGAGTGCGTTGGATATCAAGAGATTATTGAACAAGGGGAACAAAGGCTTTTTGCAAAAACTCAAAAAGTATCGCAGGAATGGTTGAAACAATGGGATGAGGGAGTAAGGCTATGGGAAAGAGACGTACTGGGGATAAAAAATCCTAGGGAAGATATGAAATTCAGTGGGGATCGGCTTCCATTGGTAAAGGATATTTGTGTTCGAGGGGATCACAAAGTGCGTTTATTGTACAAGCAAGCACTTGGAAAAAAACTTACTTATGAACATTACAAAAAAATATGCAGTCTCTTGGATAGCTCGTATTTTAGGAAATTTTTTATAAAAGCAGTGCGATTAATGAGAAAGAATGGAATAATTCTGCAAAAGTTTGTAGATCCTCTTACGAAAAAAAAACGGAGTCAACCTACGATGTTATTACTTCATTGGTGGTTATATGTTCTTGATGATATGATTACAGCTGAATGCAAACAGCACCAAAAGGAAAACTTTACAGGGGAGGATGAAAAGAAAAAATTTACAGATACTTTGTGGGACAACATATCTATAAGTATAGAACACAAAGAGATAGAGGAAATGCTAAAGCTTTCGGAATCTTGGTCTGGTGAGTGTACTTTATTATTATATTGTAAAAAGAATGTGTTGTTGTTGTTGTGTGATATTTCCAGTGATTATAAGGCGGCAAGAGAAACTTTCATTTACTATAAGAAGCTTATTAAAACAGTGAAAAAGGGCTATGTTGCCTTTGATAATGGTTGCCATTCTGTCACAGTTAGAGATGCAATCAATACTTGTAAAGAGAATGACACAAATAGAGCAAAAAATCTTTCCATTGTTGAAGGGAATCCAACATTTGAAGAAGCTTACAAATTAGGCGTTAAAGAGTGGATGAAATCATCAAATGAGAAATGCGATAACCGATTGATCTTTTGGGAGAAGCTTGTTGAGGAAAAAAAGTTAAAAGACAAATTAAAAGTTATCTTTGGGGATAAGAAGGTAAAGGCGCTGAAAGAGGCTGTTGAAAAAGATAAAGAGCAGCTTACAAGTGAAATGCAGAAAGCAATTTTTGGGAAAAAGGATTTTTGTTACTATAAATCTCGAGAGTATTTCATAGACTATCTGAGATAATGGTTAAATGAAGGGGTAGAGAACAGCCCTATGAATCAGTGGTTTTTCTGAAATCTCTGCTATTATGCAGTGGTGGAAAAGACGTGAAAACTCTTAAACATATGCGGCAGTTTTTATGAGAGAGGAGAGTTTTTTCGATCAATGGATAGCGCACTATAAAGAGCATATATTGAGGAGGAAATGGATTGTGTTTTTGCTTTGGGTGCGATAATTGCTTCTTGGGGCATTTTGTTATGATGTTTTTTTGTTTATTGCCTTTTGCAGCTTGTTTGGAGGGGAATTTGAATAACAGAAACGTCAATAAGGTAAGCTGTTGGGGATTGCTTTTGTGGGGGGGATAGCGAGTATATTTTTTATTTGTGATGATGTTTTTGTTAATCTGATTAGTTATTTCCTATCGTTTTATGTAAAGAAAATTTAAAACTCTCTCTTTACGTGGGGTTTTAAGGTTCTAAGGTTTTTGTAAAAAAACTGTAAGAGTTAAATGCCTTTTTTGAGTTTTTTTTCTAGTTTAATGCGAATGCGTTCATTGCCAGCAATGATATTTTTTTGCGGAATATATCGCTGCCGCCTTCTTTATCAGTGACAAAACCACCAGCTTCGCGAAGCATTAGTATGCCGGTAGTTTTATCAAAAAATTGTAGATTATCTTCCCAAAAGCCATCGGTTCGGCCAGAAGCAACATAAGCTAAATTAAGAGCAGCAGTGCTAAGAAGGCGAAGTCCAGAAACTTCCATCATTACTTGCGCAATTCAATAAGAGATAAGGTTGCGTGATGAGGAATATCCCTATGGGGATGTTGCAAAGTTGAACTTTTAGCATTGCCTTTTAATTAGCATTGCCTTTTAAAATGACACTACTTCTGAGGTCTAAATGCCTTTTTTGAGGGTTTTTTCTAGTTTGATGCGAATGTGTTCATTGCCGGCAATGATATTTTTTTTGCGAAATATATCGCTGCCGCCTTCTTTATCGGTGACAAAACCACCGGCTTCGCGAACCATCAATATTCCAGCAGCCATATCCCAAATTTGCAGATTATCTTCCCAAAAGCCATCGGTTCGGCCAGAAGCAACATAAGCTAAATCAAGAGCAGCAGCGCCAAAACGGCGAAGTCCGGCAACTTCCGCCATCACATTGCGTAATTCAATAAGATAGGTTCCATGATTTGGGCGACCAAAATGAGGCATACCTGTGGCAATGACACAATCTTCTAGTCTGCGTCGAGCAGAAACGCGACAGCGTCGGTCATTGAAAAAAGCACCACACCCGCGTTCTGCGGTAAAGAGTTCATCACTTACGGGATTGTAAATGACACCAGCAACGATTTTCCCTTGACTTTCTAAGGCAATGGAAACAGCAAAAAAAGGAATGCCATGGAGAAAATTTGTGGTGCCATCTCAAAGGGTCAACAATAAAACGGTGTTGTGAATCTTCTCCAATAATTTTTTCCGCTTTGCGATCTGCTTGGCTGACATAATCTGCTAGATCTTTTCTGAGGTCTAAATGCCTTTTTTGAGGGTTTTTTCTAGTTTTATGCGAATGTGTTCATTGCCAGCAATGATATTTTTTTTGCGAAATATATCGCTGCCGCCTTCTTTATCGGTGACAAAACCACCGGCTTCGCGAACCATCAATATTCCAGCAGCCATATCCCAAATTTGCAGATTATCTTCCCAAAAGCCATCGGTTCGGCCAGAAGCAACATAAGCTAAATCAAGAGCAGCAGCGCCAAAACGGCGAAGTCCGGCAACTTCCGCCATCACATTGCGTAATTCAATAAGATAGGTTCCATGATTTGGGCGACCAAAATGAGGCATACCTGTGGCAATGACACAATCTTCTAGTCTGCGTCGAGCAGAAACGCGACAGCGTCGGTCATTGAAAAAAGCACCACACCCGCGTTCTGCGGTAAAGAGTTCATCACTTACGGGATTGTAAATGACACCAGCAACGATTTTCCCTTGACTTTCTAAGGCAATGGAAACAGCAAAAAAAGGAATGCCATGGAGAAAATTTGTGGTGCCATCTAATGGGTCAATAATGAAACGATGTTGGGAATCTTCGCCAATGATTTCTTCAGACTCTTCCATTAGAAAACCAAATTTGGGGCGCGCTTTGCTTAATTCATTGAAAATAATTTTTTCCGCTTTGCGATCTGCTTGGCTGACATAATCCGCTGGTCCTTTCAAAGACACTTGCAAATTTTGCACTTCACCGTAATCACGCACCAAAGAGCGTCCTGCTTTCATTGCAGCTTGCACCATGACATTCATGACTGCAGAATGGGCCATTTTTTATTCCTTTATTTATCTTTTTCATTTGCGCGACGCAAATAAATCAACTCATTGGTGTCTACAATGATACGTTCACCAGCATTCATAAAGGGGGGAACAAGAATACGAATCCCGTTTTCAAGAATGGCGGGTTTATAAGAGGAGGTAACCGTTTGTCCTTTGATGGCAGGATCGGCTTCCGCAATCGTGACAGCAACTTGATCAGGAAGTGAGATGCCAATAGGCTTTTCTTGATAAAGTTCAACTGTGACAGTCATCCCATCTTGGAGAAAAGCAGCACGTTCACCAACAAAATCCTTTTGAAGTTCAAGTTGTTCATAAGATTCTGAATCCATAAAGACCAAAGCATCCCCTTGTTGATAAAGAAATGTGAAATCCTTTTGTTCAAGGCGCACGCGTTCAACCGTCTCAGCAGCACGAAAGCGTTCGTTAAGTTTTGTACCATCAATTAAATTTTTCATTTCAACTTGGTTAAATGCACCACCTTTTCCTGGTTTTACAGCGTTGCATTTAACAGCAACCCATAAGCTTCCTTGATGTTCGATCACATTACCAGGGCGAATTTCATTGCCATTAATTTTCATCGTTTCTATCCAATTCTATTCTTGCAAAAAGAGCTCTCTTGTTGTCGTTATGGCGCTTTTCTTTGCTGCCTTTAACAGTCAAGCTCTTTTGTTATTTTCGGGCTCAAATTCCCTTGATTAGCCTTGCGGCTCTCTCATGGTCCTGTGTGCTCCATAGGTTTTCTCATGTTTTTTGCAAAGAGAAAAGCTTAAGTAAAAAAAGGACCTTGATGTATTTTTGCTTTTCAGTTCTTTGCAAGACCATAAAAAGCGCTCAGACGCAAGCTTTTTAAAAATTTGCACAAAAAATTTTTAGAATTTTTGGGGATTTTATCCCTTTGTGTCGTAAAATATCATCATTAATGGCAATGATATAATTGATGGCAATGATATAAGTTCCGTAAAACCATGAGGTGTTTTTAATTGAGAATATGTGGTGAATATTTGAGGGTGGCTTGTCCGGATAATCTTGTGAAATGAACCGCATAAAATGGGAAGTTAAAAGAGTTCTGTTCTGAGAAGATGGATTGTTTACCAACTGGATAGGGAAAGGACTTCTGTCCTTTGAGGTGTGGGAGGCAAGTTAAGAACAGAGAGTGTAGCGCCCTATATCATAATGTTAAAAGTTTTCATTCTCATCAGAGATGCGCTGTAAAATGGCTCTCTTTTTTACAGTGGTAAGAGTTCTAAATCTTTTTAAAAGCAGGTATTCTTCTGTGCTCGATGCGATTTCATCATGGTGGTATGTGGGCTGTTTTTTTGCTAAGATATCCGCATAAAAAAAGGAAACCGGAACATTCAATATATCGGAAATTTCTTTTAAACGCCCTGCGCTGACACGATTTAAGCCGTTTTCATATTTCTGGATTTGTTGGAAAGTAACACCCAAATGTTGACCTAATGTTTTTTGAGACATCTTCAACATTTTTCGTCTAAAACGAATTTTTTTGCCTACAAAAAGATCAATATTAAGATTTTTACTTTGCATTTTAAAGCCCCCCGCCGGGTGCGAGCGCCCTCGCGTTGGTATTCCGGGAGTCTAAAAACACTGACCTCGAATCAGCATTTTGCTTTTAGTGCTTAAAGCACCTGGACATAGCAAAATCTCCCGGAATTCCGGGACACCCGCAAAGCGGGGTAAATTTATGTACGAGGTTTCGGGTTTTTAGAGCCCTATTGGTCGTTGCGTATGCGACCAAAACACCTTTCAATTCATAAAGTAATTTCAGCAAATTTACAATAAAAAATAGTTTTTTAATGAGAGTCGGCGTGTTTTTCGTCCAAGAAAAAAGAATGAAAAAATAGAGCTTTCGGAATTTTCGCGATAGCCTAGTTCTTTTGCTTATTGGATATTGTTTGCTTAAGCAAATGACATCAGTGCGTTTTCTTTACCAATGAAAATGTCGTTATAAAGATCTTTGGTTTGCATTTCCCTCCGACGGGGTGCGAGCGCCCTCGCGTTGGTATTCCGGGAGCTTGAAAATACTGAACTCAAATCAGCCTTTTTGCTTTTAGTGCTTATCGCCCCTGGACAGTGCAAAATCTCCCGGAATTTCTATAAATTTTATCTCTTTGAAGCAGAGAGGAGTATTTTAAAAAACAGGAAGGAGCTTTATTGCTTCTTTGTGCGCTTTTTCTAGTTGTGTTTTGTCCATGCCTTGGAGCATCATTTCAAGATCAGGAGCTTGCATTTTTGCCTCTTTTGCGAGCATATACCATGCCGCTGCCATTATTATATCGCCTTTTGTTCCTGTGCCATCTCGATAAAGCCTTGCAAGGGAAATCTGTGCTGGTGCTATCATGTTGATAGCATTTCTTTGAAGTAAATGAAAAGCACGGGGAAAATCTGTTTCTCCTCCACGCCCCTGTATAAGCCATTGTGCTAAATGAAGTTGAGCTTTTAAGTGGTTGTTTTGAGCCGCTACCTCCATGAGTTTGCGAGCATTGCGATCATCCTTTGGTCGTTTTAACGTGCCTAAGGAAAGAATTTTTGCAGCAGAAAAAGCAGCTTCAGCATCTCCAAGAGCAGCACCTTTTAAGTACAATTTTAAGGCTTGCTCGATTGCTTCATTTTCACGGCTTTGAGAAGAAACACCAGGGAGAGCTTGTTTTTCCTGTGCGGCTTTATAAAGAAGCAGTTGTCCGTAATAAAAATAGGCTTCCTTGACGCCTGCATTGACAGATTTTTGAATGAACTGTTCACCAAGTTCTTGATTTTGTTTTATAAAGTTACCATCAAACAACATAAGCCCATAGCGTAGTTGTGCTTGGGGTTCCCCCTGTTTTGCGGCGCGTTCAAACCATAAAGCAGCACGCGCACCGTCAATAGGGACAGCACATCCCTCCATATAAATTCTGGCAAGAAGAGTTTGTGCAAAAGGATCATTTTTTTCAGCACGTCGGAGTGCTTCACGAAAAGCTTTTAAATAATAACCTTGGATGTAATAGTCATAGGCTTGATCATAGTCTCCAGCTTTTAAGGGCTGAAAAGGTTCTTGAGTGTTTGAAGCTTCTTGAATCGTATTGAAAGAGTCTTCAGAACTTGAGAATTCTTCAGTGTTTCCAGCTGAATTGACAGCAGAACTTGCAAGGCCAAGCACGCCTAAGATAAGCAGCTTCACGCTTCTCTTGATCATGGTGTTTTCTCCTCATTACCGATCAGAACTTTCACATTTTTTTTTCATCATTACAAGCCGTATAAGAATTTCATTTCTATATTACTTTTTATCTCTCAGTTTTTCATCTTAGTTAAGGTAGGGTTCGGTAAGTTTAAAAAAATAGCATAAATGTTGACGAGAGCCAGACTGTTGAAAATAGTCCTGTTAAAAATAATAATGATAAAGGGTTATTGTGTGTAAAAATGCTTATCGTCTATTATATTAAGGGCATCTCCTCCTAAAATGAAAAAATGCTTACAATGGGGGCTGCTTTTTAAAATACTTATGAATGCTTATGAATAGCGCGCTATCCGTGTGATATTGTTTGCACTCTCATCAGAGATCAGCTGTAAAAAGGCTTTCTTTTTAACCGTTGTGAGAGTTCTAAATCTTTTGAGCAGCAGGTATTCCTCTGTGTTCGATGCGATCTCATCATGATGATATGGGGACTGCTGTTTTGTTAAGATATCCGCGTAAAAAAAGGAAAGTGGAACATTCAAAATATCAGAAATTTCCATTAATCGCCCTGCGCTGACACGATTTAAGCCTTTTTCATATTTTTGAATTTGTTGGAAAGTGACACCTAAAGCGTGTCCTAAAGTTGTTTGAGACATTTTTAGCATTTTTCGTTTTAAGCGAATTTTTTTGCCAATGAAAAGATCAATATTAAGATTTTGAGATTGCATTTTTCCCCGCCGGTTGCGAGCGCCCTCGCATGAGTATTCCGGGAGCTTGAAAACACTGAATCCGAGTCAGCCTTTTTGCTTTTAGTGCTTAAAGCACCTGGACATAGCAAAAACTCCCGGAATTCCGGGATACCCACAAAGTGGGTTCATCTTTACGCTCGGATCTAGGGTTTTCAAGGCCCCTTTTGGTCGTTGCGTATGCGACCAAAACATCTTTTAATTCATAAAGTAATTTTAGGAAATTTACAATAAAAATTAAAATAGTGTCTCTTAACGTGTCGTTTTTTAAAATGGAGGGGTGGTATGTTTTGCATTCAAGCAATAAAGTGTTACAAAGGGGACTTTGAATAGTGCGTGCTATCCGTGTGATGTTAGTTTGCATTCTCTTCAGAGATCAGTTTTAAAAAGGCTTTCTTTTTTACCGTTGTGAGAGTTCTAAATCTTTTGAGCAGCAGATATTCCTCTGTGCTTGATGCGATTTCATCATGGTGGTATGGGGGCTGTTGTTTTGTAATGATATTGGCATAGAAAAAGGAAAGTGGAACATTCAAGATATCAGAAATTTCCATTAAACGCCCTGCGCTGACACGATTTAAGCCTTTTTCATATTTTTGAATTTGTTGGAAAGTGACGCCTAAATGTTGACCTAATGTTTTTTGAGACATCTTCAACATTTTTCGTTTTAAGCGAATTTTTTTGCCAATAAAAAGATCAATATTAAGATTTTGAGATTGCATGTTTCCCCGCCGGTTGCGAGCGCCCTCGCATGAGTATTCCGGGAGCTTGAAAACACTGAATCCGAGTCAGCCTTTTTGCTTTTAGTGCTTAAAGCACCTGGACATAGCAAAAACTCCCGGAATTCCGGGATACCCACAAAGTGGGGTAAATTCATGTTTAGATTTTCGGGCTTTCAAGACCCTCTTGGTCGTTGCGTATGCGACCAAAACATCTTTTAATTCATAAAGTAATTTTAAGAAATTTACAATAAAAATAGTTTTTTACTTACAAAATTTGTTTTTTAATGAGAGGCTATCCGCTTCTTAAATCTCTCTGGAATGATTGTCAAAATCATGACATTAGCCCCCGTGTTTTTTGAGAGGGTTAAAAAGCCTTAAGTTTTAAGATCAAAAGAACTTTGGACGCTTAAAAGTTAAATATTTTCAATTCGCTAATATTGACAACATAACCAAGAGTAATTATCTTCAATATTCAGGAATAGAAAGGACATATATTATGAAGACCACCCTTTCTCCGCTAATTTCAGAGTTCGAAACCGTTGAACAGGAAAGCAGCTACACTGCATGGCTGCGCGATAAGGTAGCGAGCAGTCTTGTAAATCCATATCCTCCTATTCCGCATGATGAGGTTATGGCTGAAATGGAAGTTATAATCAGTCAGCTTGAAGCTGAACAGAAAAAGTGATGCTTCCGGTTGTTTGGTTGTCTTCGACGCGCGATGATTTGCGTCAGATTTTAACGTACATTGCTCGCGAAAATTCATCTGCTACGCGCCGAATGAAAAGGTTTTTGGAAGCATCCGTATTGCCATTGGCTGAACATCCATATTTATACAGACAGAGTGAGAAGGTATTAGGATTACGAGAAATTGTAGCGCATCCAAATTACCTTATATTGTATCGAGTAGCTGCACATCAAATCGAAATTGTAGCTGTAGTGCATGCCCGACGTGAATTTCCTATTTTTCTTTAATCTAATCAGAGGCTATCTGCTTCTTAAATCTCTCTGGAACAATTACCAAAATCATGACAACAGCCTCCGTGTTTATCAAAGGGATTAAAATGATTTCTTCTATGGTAATGAATTTACACGCGGTCTCTTCATTAAAATTTGCACAATCGCTTGCTGTTTGAATAAGAGTGGGGGTGATCGTTTCTTTGAGCCTATAGGATGTGTGTGTCTGTGGAATGTGGTGGGGTGCCTTGTGGTTTTGGGCGTGCGCTTTAAAAAATAAACATAAGCATTATTCAAATTTACTTTAATGCATGAGTAACTTTCTTTTCATCTAATTTCTTTGCATCTAAATTGAAGCCTGCTTCACATAGTCGATGAGAAAGATCTTTAAGTGTTTCTTTTACGTGTTCTTTAAAAGGAAGGTATATAATTCCACTAATATCTGAAGGGAGTTCAAGGTCTTGTTTTTTTAGAATAGCTACATTTTTGCGAGAAAGCGCAGACATTAACATGCCCATTTCGAAAATAACGTTTTGTCGTGCACGGGGTTGTGCTGCTTTTTTGCCGGCAGATTTGGCATAGCCTATGTCATCGGGAGTAAGCAGCACAATACCAAATTTTATGAAATTGCTACGGATTCCTTTTTCTAAAGCTTCAATGATGGTTAAGCCATTCCCGCCAGTATTTTGTAAGATGTATGGTTCGAGATTAAAATCATTAAGAATAGATGTAAGTTGCTTTAGGGCAGTACGATCATGACCGTGAACGATAAAAATTTTTTTATTTGAGGTATTGGGGGCAGTTTTTGAGGAAGGAATCGTTGATGTTTCTTGTATATGTTTAACCAAAGCTTTTTCTAGCTTTTTCACAGCGGATTCTTTGCCTTGAACGTTGATTGTTCCTGTGCTTTCATACCAATTAATAACGCCTCCTTCGGAGGTTTTGATCTGATATCCTCTAGAAGAATTAAGTGATAGAGACTTAATTTCTATGATTTTATATCCAGCTGTTTTAACTATATCTTTAAGATCTTCAAGTGTTCCGCTATATTTCACTGTTTATATTCTTTCAATATCGCTGGTTATTAATATAAAATGTTGATTTATTTTTATAACTATTTGAATTTAAATAGCTTTATGATTTCATTTTCTTATACGATGCACAAAAAGAGACGGTCACCTTCCATTCAATTGATTGAAACGTGGAAAAACTTGACTAAATGATGGGAAATTTTACTGCGTGATGAAGCGATCTGATTGAATTGTGAATAAACGAAACGAATTTTTCTCCTATTTATATATACCATTATGTGCTCTATATAAGAAACACGAAAGTTAACGCTTTATTTATAAATTTTCTTCCTATATTACAAGGGGGTGTTTTCACATTTTTCTTGCATTGTTTTAAGCAGTATTAAGGGGTTGTCGTTCCCAAAAATGACTTCTTCTACAGCAATGAATTCACATCCAGTCTTTAAGACTTCATCAAAGGTTGAAAAATCGCTTCCTGCTTGGATAATGGCGGGGGTTTGCATAATCTCTGCCCACCATGTTGCTAACTGGAGATTGCGGGGGTGCGCTTGGGTTTTTTTATCAGCACCGAGTTTTCCAAAGAACAGGTAATCAACACCTGTTTCCGCTGCAAGCATAGCACTATGGCGATTGCGTAAATTGCCAAAGCCTATGATTTTTTGTTCCTTTTGCTGATTTTTGAAGCTTTCAAGAGCGTTAAGATCATCTTCTATGTGCAATCCATCAGCCTTTATGCGTCCAGCAATGCGGCTGTCATCAGCGATGAGAAGGGCTGCGTTATGATGTTGAATATCTTCTGCGTAGGTTTGCGCTTGTTGTTGTAAAAAAGAGCCATCATCTTTCAACTTTTCAGAATCATAGAGGATGACGCATGCAAAAGACTTTGTTTGCAAAATTTGCTGCAAAAATGTGTGTGGGGTGTTGCGCCGAACATCAAGTGTTAAAATCAACTGAGGGAAAAGAGGTGAATCAATTGGTTTATTTTTTTGTTCTGTCATGTCAAATCCCTGTTTCTTAGAGAAAAATAATGCTTAAAATTAAAGTTTCATTCTATTATGCTTATTTGCGATGAAAGTGACCACCATTTTCACGTAATTTAAAGGATTTGTGGGTGTGTGGGTGCCTGCTTATGAGAAATGAGAGTGTTTTTAAGCATAATATGTTGCCTTTTTGTTGTGATACATGTATGGACGCTTTTCGTTCTTTTGCCTTTAAAAAACTTTTGCCTTTTAAAAAATAAACGCTTAAAATGAAACTTGACACTTAAAAATTAAAATTTCATCCTGTTTATGCTTGTTGGCAATAAGGGTAACCACCATTTTTATGGGACTTCAAGGGGTTTGTGGCGTGTGGGAGTCCACTGATGAAATACCAAGGTATTCTTGAGCATAATACTCAACCTTTTCGTCGTGATACACGTATTGACGTTTTTCGTTCTTTAGCTTTATTGACGATTTTCATCAACCATATTCCCAGAACGATCTATGAGTCTTTTACCCATAGAAATTTCGGTTTTTCTGATTGTGCAGAAGTGTTTGTTTTGCTTTCAGGGATTGCGCTTGGATTAAGCTTTCATGGACGGTTACAGCAAAAATCCTTTGCTTTTATCATCCGAAAACTGTGGTACAGAGCTTTGCAGCTCTATGGCGCATATCTTTTTACTACCTTTGTCACGTTAAGTCTTTTTTTTGCTGCCTTTTTATTATGGAAAACAGAAAAACTTTTATCAATGAACAATATGAGACTCTTTTTTAAAGAGCCTGGTATCGCATTTTTGAGTACCTTAAGTTTTGGGCATCAATTGGGATATAATAATATTCTTCCACTTTATATCGTTTTGATGTTTTTTGCGCCTTTTATCCTTTATTTGAGTTGTAAACAGACAAAATGGCTGCTTTTGGGCTCGTTTACGCTGTATCTTATCTGCGGATTTTATAAAATTGCTCCTCCTTCTTATCCTTTAGAAGGAAAGTGGTTTTTAAACCCTTTGTCTTGGCAATTCTTATTTGTCATAGGATTGACCAGTACTTTAGCGCTTAAACAAGGAAAAACAATCGCTTTTCGGTCTTTTTGGATTGTTTGTGCGGCAGCGTATCTCTTGTTGGCACTGTTATGGGTTCGCTTAAACTGGTGGGGTATTTTGGGGTGGCTTGGCTGGTCTTCCCCATTGTTGAACTTTAATAAAACCTTTTTAAGCTTGCCACGTTTACTCCATGTTCTTGCATTAGCCTTTTTCATTCTTTCTTTGCCAAGCATCAATAAATGGTTTTATGTCTCTCAGAAACATCCTTTAGCAATCTTAGGAAAACATAGTTTACCGGTCTTTGTAACGGGAACCATTTTTGCGATGTTTGGACAAATTATAAAAACAGTGATGACAGGAACGTTTTTTTCCGATACCCTCTTAATAATAACGGGTATTGCTCTGCAATTTGGAGTCGCCTATTATTGTGAAAGACGGCGATCTTGGCAGTGGTCCTTTTCAAGGAAACTGATCCGTTTATAAGAAAAACGCTCCTATAGTGTTTGTTGGGTGCGTTAACCTTAGTATAAAAAGCGCGTTGCGCAAAAAAATTAAAAGAGGTAGCAGTTTTAAAAAAAGCGTTCTACACAGCAACAAAAGAAACTTTTTAATACTCTGTTCGTTGAGTGGTATAATTTTGTGCTGATACTTGGAGTATAAAAGCGTGAGTGTACATAAACGTCCATATGATGAACCTATTATCATGATTGAGCATAATGCTTTTGAAAATGCTTTTAATCGTCTCTATGAAGAAACAATGGCGCTGATTGAAAAAACCGCAGCGTATATTGATTCAGAAGGGAAATTAGTAGCACGTTCCCTTTCGGCAGAAGTTTCTGCAATCTATGCGAAAGAAGCTATGTATTTAAGTACACGACTTATGCAAATCGCTTCTCAACTCCTTCTTCTTCGCGCAGAGCGTGAAGGGGAAATGTCATCAGAACAAATAAAAAAAGAAATTGTAAAAGTATCACTTCATACACCGACATTGGAACTTGAAACCCCTCATTGGCATGAATTGCCAGAAATTTTTCGCCAATTTGTTTCTCATTCATTGCGTTTAGAAGCGCGCATACAGTATATGCGTGCTGGTTGGGAAACTGCAGCCTCCTGTGCCTTAGAAGATGATAATCCAGTAGGAAAACAAATCGAATTGCTCAAAACAGCCTTTGGGCGTTCTTAGAGGTATTTCCTTGCTCTGCGTGAAGGGGAAATGTCATCAGAACAAATAAAAAAAGAAATTGTAAAAGTGTCACTTCATACACCGACATTGGAACTTGAAACCCCTCATTGGCATGAATTGCCAGAAGTTTTTCGCCAATTTGTTTC
>NZ_JBHIMA010000003.1:105629-161931 GCF_042193775.1 Bartonella sp. OD88NMGDW
TCACTTCATACACCGACATTGGAACTTGAAACCCCTCATTGGCATGAATTGCCAGAAGTTTTTCGCCAATTTGTTTCTCATTCATTGCTTTTAAGAGCGTGCATTTTTTCGTTTAGAGATGCGGCTGTAGTTTAAGCACTCTGGTAAATAAGGGGCGGTTGTAGTTTAAGAAATGATAATTTAGTGGGAAAACAAATCGAATGACTGAAAACAGCTTTTGAGTGTTCTGAGAAGAATAGCTCCTTGCTTCTTTCTTGCGATATTTAGAGCAATCTACCCATTTTTTACAACCGAAATTTCACAACTAAAACTAATCTAGAGTGCTTTTTTCTGCCTAATTTCTATTTGAGCGTAGGAAATATCTTGAGCTTATAGCTGAGAGGGGGGTAGAGGGAGGGGGTGTATAGGTATTGATTTCGAATATGGCATGGAATGTGGGGTATGGTTGGTCTTGTAAAATCGGCTTCGGTTGATTGCAGCTGGGACACTTTCTGTTGATATATCGTGTGATTTTGTTTTGGCTATGATAATGATCAGGCGCTAGATAGAGCTGGGGCTTGTACATCAATTTATTTATGCTCTATAATTTATGCCTATAAAGTTGCTGTAAAGCGTGTGTTAATGAGGATGATACACATTGTGTTAGTTTTTGGGCTTCTCTTGTTTTGAATGGAAGTTATTTTCCTTCTCGTAAAATAAAACATCCAAAATAAAGTGCTCTATAATGAATGCCTCGGGGGTTCTCTGTGTCCCATGCATAATGTCCCTCTCTATGCAATGTCATTGTGGTGTAATGGGCATATTCAAAAACACCTCTCAGTTCTTGCTTACATCCATTGAGCCTCCTCATCTTTACGCTTGCAACGGAGCAAGCCGGCACGATCATCATATTTGCCAGTTCCCAATGTTGTGATAAGCCCTTGGCATTAGAGATGGTTCATGAGAGGCATTTTTAGTTCTTTCTTGTACAGTTTTACTCCATAGGGAAATCCCACGTTTCATATGTGAGCGAATGGTTTTGATTGCTTCAATATAAAGAGGTTTGTAATGAGAAAATCTTAGGATATTCGGGATTCTTATTCAACATACAAAATAATGAATTATCTTTATAAATCAATTTGTTGAATTACTGTGGTAGCAACATGTTATAATGTAAAAAGTTTCCGTAAAGTGTATACTATCTATTGCATAGTCTCTTTACACTTAATGAATGTACAATCCAGCACTCTCTATTTGCTCGCTTGCGATGTTTAACTGTTATGGCATTGGACATGATAAAGAAAGAGAATTTTTATGTTTTATAAGGTGTTTGATAGGGTGCTTGCTTGTGATGTGTGAATGGTTTTGATTGATTTCAGTTATGCTTCATAAAGTATGTTTCATAAAGATGCTGTTCGTTGCGTGTTATAATTGGGGGGCATGATCATCTTTTTACTGGTTTTGTCTTGTGCTGTTGTTTTCTTTGTGGTCTTGTCTTTATTCACATCTTTATTCACATCTTTATTCACAGGGGGGAAAAGTGTATAGACTGTAGTTTATGGCAGAGACGATTCGTATTATAGGCATTGATCCCGGATTGCGGCGTACAGGGTGGGGGGTTATCGATGTTGCGGGTAATCGTCTTCAGTTTATTGCAGCAGGGACCGTTTCTTCTGATGTAAAGTGTGAGCTGGCTTCCAGACTATGTCAGATCCACAAAGGTCTTTCAGAGGTTGTGCATCAATTTATGCCCCATGAAGCCGCTGTAGAACATGTGTTTGTCAACAAAGATGCTACAGCAACTTTAAAACTTGGGCAAGCGCGTGCAATTGCATTGCTGGTTCCTGCGCAAGCCAATCTTCCTGTTTTTGAATATGCGCCCAACAAAGTGAAAAAATCGGTTATTGGTGTTGGACACGGTGCTAAAGAACAAATTCATATGATGGTCAAAGTTCTCCTCCCACGGGCTGAATTTGATAGCAGTGATGCGGCTGATGCTCTTGCTCTTGCTCTTTGTCATAGTATGCACCGTAAGAGTATTGACCGATCTTATCAGGCAAGGATGGCGGTATGATTGGTAAATTAAAGGGCACCCTTGAACATATCTTTGATGATCATATCCTTCTTGATGTTCACGGTGTGGGTTATGTTGTTTTTGTGTCAAATCGGCTCCGTCCTTCTTTACCCTCTGTTGGGGAGGCGTTAAGCCTTTTTATTGAAACGCATGTTCGGGAAGACGCAATCCGCCTTTTTGGCTTTGCTACAAGAGCTGAACAGGAGTGGTTTTGTCTTCTACAAAATGTTCCTGGAGTAGGGGCGAAGGTTGCTTTGGCAATCTTGGGTACTTTATCACCAGATGAACTCGCACAGGCTATTGCCTTAAACGATGTTGCGATGATTAGTCGAGCGCCGGGCGTTGGTAAAAAAGTCAGTGAAAGAATTGTGGGTGAGTTGAAAAGTAAAACACTCCCCTTTGAACAAGCGCTCAAGACTGTTTCGGTTCCTCAGCGTGAGATGACCAATCAACCTGCGCATGATGCGCTTTCTGCGTTAATGAAGCTAGGGTTTGAGCGGGAGCATGCATCCCGTGCTCTTGCTCTTGCGATGAACGCTCTTGAGGGGGAAACTGTTTCTTCTGCTCTGCTGATCCGCCATAGTCTCAAATTGCTTTCTTCTCCTACTTAAAATCAAGGTAACAATGCATAAAGATGAAGATAAACGCCTTCTGGGTTCCGCACCCCTTCCTAACGATCCAGATCGTTCCTTAAGACCACAAGTTCTCGATGATTTTATTGGTCAAGAAGCGGCACGGGCTAATTTAAAAATATTTATTGAAGCAGCAAAAACGCGGCAAGAAGCGCTGGATCATGTTTTGTTTGTAGGACCACCGGGACTGGGAAAAACAACGCTGTCACAGATTATGGCAAAAGAATTAGGCGTTAATTTTCGCTCTACTTCAGGACCGGTCATCGCTAAAGCAGGAGATTTAGCCGCTCTCTTGACCAATCTCGAAGAACGTGATGTCTTGTTTATTGATGAAATTCATCGCTTAAATCCGGCGATTGAGGAAATTCTTTATCCAGCCATGGAAGATTATCAACTTGATTTGATCATTGGGGAGGGGCCGGCCGCACGCTCGGTGAAAATTGATCTGGCTAAATTTACTTTGGTAGCGGCAACTACACGTTTGGGGCTTTTGACCACACCGCTGAGAGACCGTTTTGGCATCCCAATTCGTCTCAATTTTTATACTATAGAAGAATTGGAATATATTGTGCAGCGTAATGCACGGCTTTTTGCCGTCAAGATCAGTGATGATGGTGCTCATGAAATTGCACGCCGAGCACGGGGGACTCCTCGTATTGCTGGGCGGCTTTTACGGCGCGTTTGTGATTTTGCTTTGGTTAAACAGGCAAAACAAATTGACCAAAAAATCGCTGATGAAGCGCTTTCGCGCCTTGAGGTCGATCATCTTGGGCTTGATCCGCTTGATCGCCGCTACTTGCTCCTGATTGCGGAAACTTTTTTAGGGGGACCGGTGGGGATTGAAACAATTGCTGCTGCTTTATCAGAACCACGCGATGCCATTGAAGATATTGTTGAACCGTATTTGCTCCAACAAGGTTTTATTCAAAGAACCGCTCGTGGACGCATTCTAACTGAAAAGGCTTGGAGCCATTTAGGGCTTTCTGCTCCTGCCTCTACAACGTCTATACAAAGGCGTTCTCAACTTTCTGATGCTCAAGACAATTCATCACTTCAGACGTCTTTATGGGATGGGGAAGATGACTAAGACATTCTCTTTAATTAAAAGAAACTATGTGAATATTTTATAGTAAGGTCATAAAATACAAGAGACGTGCTTCTTTTAGCATATTCTGACCAAAAAGGTCTTGCACGATTAAGGGGGCTTTTGCTTTTCACAACTTCAACACAAAAATGTGTTCAATCTTTTGATTGATAAACAATTTGCTATATTAGATGATTTTATGGGACATGAAGCCAATGACAGAAATAACTCCTTTTAAGAGCAATCATACAAATGCTTTTCATAATTTTCAGGTCCGCGTTTATGTTGCGGATACAGATTTTTCCGGTGTGGTTTATCATGCGCGTTATCTTGAGTTTTTTGAACGAGGACGTTCAGAGTTTTTACGGGATACCGGTTTTAATAATAAGATGTTAGCAGCAGGGGTTGAGGGGGAAAAACTGTTTTTTGTTGTGCGTCATATGGAAATTAATTTTTCAAGACCAGCTAAAATTGATAATCTTTTAGTTGTTAAAACACGTGTTACTCATATCCAAGGGGCACGCTTTTTTATGGAGCAATCTATTTTGCATGAGGCGACCACGTTGGTAACAGCCAAAGTTGAAATTGCTCTGATTAATGAGGAGGCAAAACCGCGACGTTTACCCAAAGAACTTTTTGCAAAAATGCTTGGTTAAAAGTGTTATTCATTGAACGAGCAGCTTTAGGAGAGATCAGGGGATATAAAGTAATCTACAATCTAAGATCATACATTTATCATAGCCTAAATGTTTTCCAACAAGGTCACGCGATACATCAAAAGAAAGCGCCTCTACTACAGTAGCTACAATAAATTGAAGATGATATCCCACAAAATTAAACACGCCTCATCTATGTTATGATTCAAAATCAATGTCTCATCATCTATTTTCTGCTATAAACTCAAGATATTTTCTTTCTTTTGAAGAAAGGTTCGTTGGCATAGGAAAACAGCAGAAAAGGACAAAACAAAAAAAGAAATAAAAAATGGATTAAGATTTATTTTTATAAAAATGCACATACCCAGCAAAATATTGCAATGTTGCAATAAAGTGATAATAAGCTATTAGGTCAAAAATTTTCTCAAAACACCCAAAGAGTATTTTAAGCAATTTGATTTGTTTTTTACTGGATTGTCATTTGGCATCACAAGAGCGCATGTCCTATCCATTTTCATCCATAATACATGGCTTTATCTGTGCTTCTAAACGCAGTGAATGAGTGAGAGGTCAATGTATACAAAGCAGAAATGCATTTTTGATTTAAAGTTTTAAAAGCATATTATTTTATATGATAGATCGACTCAGAAAGGTAAATTATCACTTCTCACGGGCACAAATTCCAATAGAGTAATGAGAGTAAAATACTTTCATTTCAAATCTGTACATGTTGAAACAATTGAAATCATTTGCTTACATATCATAAGATGAGCAATATAAATCATTGAAAAATTGTAAAAATATTTTTTATAGATCATTCTCAATGCAATAACGATCAAATATCGCAAGTGAGAAAAGAGAACGAAGAAGCCTGTTTTCATGAAGTAAAGATGTGAAAAGGCTTTTTTCATGTTACAGAAGCTTTTACGTTATACCATGCCATGGTGTCAGAGAGATGATGGGCATTGAAAGGGATTAATTTACAATACAATGAGACTATATGAGACTTACAATAGATTATTATATGGGACTTATCTTAGGGGTGCATGGGTGAGGCACATTGTTGTGAGGCATTTTATGGTGGTTTATTGTCGTTTTTTTGTGTTCGAGGGTGTCCCCGTATTAAATTTGATGCAAAATGAGAGAAAAAATAGTCTGAGGTAAAGCGTAATCTTTCATGATTATAACATATTTATTTATAATGATAATTTATTGCGTTGTCATTTTCAGATAACTCTGAAACTTGTAAGATTTTTTCTTTTCAAGCTCTATTGCTGCCAATTAATAAAAAACATTTTCTTACATGTCACAAGCGGGCTTGGTGAGTGGGGACAAAAACACTTAAGATAAGGAATAAAAATGCCTCTTATGAATGTTTTCAAGTGCTAAGACTTATCACTGCATTTTAAGCTTAAAACGTGTATGAGGGTTTAGCTTTCTTTTCATGAGCGTAAAGATGGTGGTGCATAATAGATTTGATATCACGCATTTTTATATCTTTTATTTTTATAGCATTTATGGGGAAGGCTTTATCGTTATATTTTTCATAAATGCTGTTGTGAAATGAGGGGTGTGTGTGTTGAGGGATGTCTCTCGTCATCACTTTTTAAGGAAATTTAAAAAACAAGTCTTGTTTTAGCGCATGGATTTATGTGAGACTAAAGTTTTTTACTTAAATTTAGAAACTATAAAATAATCTGTTTTATAGAATTTTAAAAAATACACCTTTTATTTAGAGGGACAAAAATTATGCCGCATGGTGAACTAACGAATCCGGAAACAATTGGAATGTTGCATTTGTTTATGCAAGCGAGTTGGATCGTGAAAGGTGTTATGATCGGGTTGCTGCTCGCTTCCATTTGGAGTTGGGCAATTATTTTTGATAAAATTTTTACGTATCGGAGAATACGGCGTGAAATAAAGCAGTTTGAACGTACATTTTGGTCAGGCAAAGCGCTAGAAGATCTTTATGCATCATGTAAAAGTCAACGCACCAATAGTATATCCGCAGTTTTTATGGCGGCAATGGTTGAATGGAAAAAATCTCTTGAAAAAGGGACCCATACATCGAAAAGTTTGCAGAGCAGAATTGATAAGGCTATGGATTTGACGCTGGGGCGTGAAAGTGAAAAAATAGAATCAAAATTAAGTTTTCTTGCGACATTGGGATCTGCGGGACCCTTTATCGGACTTTTTGGAACAGTTATTGGTATTATGGAGTCTTTTCTTTCTATTTCAGCTTCTCAAAATACATCACTTGCCATTGTCGCGCCAGGGATTGCAGAAGCGCTTTTAGCAACCGCTATTGGTTTGTTTGCAGCAATTCCAGCCGTTATTGCTTATAACAAGTTGACTCATGAAAGTGCGCGCATCATTGCACAAATAGAAAATTTTGCCGATGAATTTTCAACAATTGTATCGCGGCGTATTGATGAAACACGCACAGCACCTTCCTCTTTATAAAAAGGAGCTTATCCCATGGGAATTTCTGTTGCTTCTTCTTCTCGGAAAAATAAACGTAGGCGCCATCATTCACGAAGCCAACTGATGAGTGAGATCAATGTCACTCCTTTTGTGGATGTCATGCTGGTCTTGTTGATTATCTTTATGGTCTCTGCTCCCCTTTTAGTGAACGGTGTTCCTCTAGATTTGCCTCGTAGTCAAGCAGGTCCCGTACGAGCTCAAAAAACGCCTCTTACGGTTTCACTTGACGCGCAAGGGCGTTTTGCCATTAATCAAGATTATTATGAAACGTCACAAGCACTGATTGCACACCTTAAAACTCTTCTGGAAGAAGATGCTACACAAAAAGATCAACGGGTTTTTGTGCGGGTTGCTAAAACTGTTGAATATCAACAAGTATTAAAACTGCTGGCAGATATTCAAAAAGCGGGGTTTTCTCAAGTTGCGTTAGCAAGTCTAGCACAATAAATAATAAGTGATAAAATTTCGCATACCCTGTTGTTTTTAAAATGTTTTTAAGAGAGCATAGAGTGATTAAAAATGAAAAAATATAAGTCATAAATAAGGCATAAAGAATGAACAAAGACTCCTATCATAGCATGAAACGAGGCTTGGCTTTATCCCTTGTGGTCCATGTCATTTTTCTCAGTTGGGGAGCCGTTCAGTTTACAAGCTCTGTCTCTTTACCACAACCATTGGAAGCAATTCCTATCACTCTTGCTCCTTTAGTGGACGAGTTGTCCTCTCAACAAGGATCCGTGAAGGCTCCCATCCGTGCAATTCCTGCCGTTAAACCAACTATGCAACCACAAGAGAAAGAAGATGCACGCCATATTGGAGAGGGACAAATAGATAGTCTAGCACCTTTTCAACCAAAGGAAAAACTGCGTTCTGTTGAAACAGCATCGCTACCACCAAGCAAGAACACGTCAGAAACATTTGCACCCGAACTTACAAAACCAGAATTATTAGAAGCAAAAACAGAGGATACCCCTAAGGTTGCGCCTGAGATGCCTTTGAGCACACCGGAGGATACTCCTAAGGTTGCGCCTGAGATGCCTTTGAGCACACCGGAGGATACTCCCAAGGTTGCACCTGAGATGCCTTTGAGCACACCGGAGGATACTCCTAAGGTTGCGCCTGAGATGCCTTTGAGCACACCGGAGGATACTCCCAAGGTTGCACCTGAGATGCCTTTGAGCACACCGGAGGATACTCCCAAGGTTGCACCTGAGATGCCTTTGAGCACGCCGGAAGATACTCCTAAGGTTGCGCCTGAGATGCCTTTGAGCACACCGGAAGATACTCCCAAGGTTGCACCTGAGATGCCTTTGAGCACACCACCGGAGGATACTCCCAAGGTTGCACCTGAGATGCCTTTGGAGGCACCACCGGAGGATACTCCCAAGGTTGCGCCTGAGATGCCTTTGAAGGCTCCGGAAGATGTGCTCAAGCCTGCGCACAAAAATGAAGAGATGATATCGCCAAAAGAATTGGCTCCAATGGTACAGAAGGTACCAGCAGAGCAGATTGTTCATCAAGCACCCAAAATTACACTTCCAGAAAAATCTCTTCTTCCACAGTTTAAACCAAAATTTGACGAAGAATTTCCAAGGAAGAAAGGGGCTGCATTGAATCAAAAGAAGCCAAAGCTTAACAAGAAAAACCAAGAGAAACAGACCATTGAAGATATTTTAGCACTGGAGGAAAATAATTTGCTCAATCGTGCGCGGTCACAAGGAGGGGGAGCAAAACGTTCTCATACACCAGAAGCTTTGGGTGCAAGAAAAAACATTGATGATACCACAAAAATGGCACAAACATTGGTCAATATTGCGGGGGGATGTATTCAACAGAAGCTTAAACTTGTGGCGCTTGGTGGCGATTTAAAAAACCGTCCCGTTGTGCGGTTGCGATTTTATTTAGATCGTGAAGGGATGGTTATGGGCGATCCTATCATTGATCCCGTAAGTGGTCTTGAGAGTCAACAAGCTATTATGATGAGGCAGGTGTATGCCGCTGTCTTTTCATGCCAACCTTATGCAGATCTCCCACGTGATCAATATGATCTATGGGGGCAAGGTTTTGACTTTAATGTTGATCCCCTCCAAGAAATAAGATGATGAATGAGAAAAAATAAATTGGCTTAACGAAAGGACACATTCCATGATGACTATAACGAGACATAAAGTTTTAGCTTGGTTTATTGTCACTTGTGGGTTGTGGCTTTCAAGTATTTCATCGGGCTATGCGCAATTGAAAGGGACTATTTCGAGCGCTGATTTTAATCCCATTCCCATTGCAATTACAGACTTTATTTCCAATGATTCGATTGGGTTGAAAATATCTGCTGTGGTGACCGCTGATCTTGAGCGGTCGGGGCTTTTTTTACCGCTTAATAAAGAAAATTTTCTTGAAAATATTTCTAATCCTAATAAACAACCGCATTTTGCGTCTTGGCAGAAAATAAAAGCGCAAGGTTTAGTTACGGGGCAAGTCATGAGAGAAATCGATGGACGTTTGAGGGTCGATTTTCGTTTATGGGATGTTTTTGGACAAAGACAATTGAAAGGACGGCGTTTTTATACCGCGACAGAACGTTGGCGGCGTGTGGCACATATGATCGCAGATGAGATCTATAGCGAGATGACAGGAGAAAGTGGTTATTTTGATACACGAATTGTTTTTATCGATGAAACAGGACCCCAAAATGCACGCATTAAACGCTTAGCAATGATGGATCAAGATGGCGCAAATTTGATTTATATGTCTGATGGAAGTGAATTGGTGCTTACACCACGGTTTTCCCCAAAAAGACAAGAAATGACCTATATGGCTTATGAGGATAATCAAGTACCTCATGTTTATCTTCAACAAATTGAAATGGGACAAAGAGAGTTGATCGGAACGTTTAATAACATGACAATTGCTCCGCGTTTTTCTTCTGATGGACAAAAGGTCATCATGAGTTTGTTACAAAATGATGGCAGTGCAAATCTTTACACCATGGATTTACGAACCCGTACGATGACGCGACTTACTACAACTTCTGCTATCGATACTTCTGCGTCTTATTCACCGGATGGAAAACACATCGTCTTTTCCTCAGATCGTAGTGGAAAGCCGCAAATCTATAAAATGAATGCGGATGGGAGTGATATTCAGCGTATTTCTTCAAACGATGGGAGTTATTCGACACCTATTTGGTCACCACGGGGTGACTATATCGCCTTTACAAAACAATTAAGCGGACAATTTTCTATTGGTGTTATGCGCCCTGATGGACAAGGAGAACGAATTTTAACCACAGGGTTTCACAATGAAGGACCAACTTGGGCACCTAATGGTCGCGTGCTGATGTTCTTTCGCAAAAATCCCGGTATGGGACCAAAAATTTATACGATTGATATTACGGGTCGCAATGAACGACAACTCCCTACACCCAATGATGCTTCGGATCCAGCATGGTCGCCTTTGCTCAATATACAGTAAAACAAAATGCTTAAAAACAGAACATAGAAGGAATATGGTCTATACAGTCTCAAGGTTACACAATCTCAGTTTACACAATCTCAATTGTTTTTGATTATTTAAAAGAAGAAATTGATTATAGTGGGCATGGGGAGTTATGTAGATTTCATCCATTATCTACGGTTGTTTATCGACAATGGAATTTCCTTGGGGGAAAATGCTTAAAAAAATTCAAAACAATACCTTGAAAAAATAGAGTCGAAAATTCTGAGGTCTCTAGATTTCAACTTTTTATTCAAAGTGTCGCTATATATTTTTGACTTCCTCTTCGATCTAGTTTGCGAAGAGTCTGGACTCTTGTCAAGGGTGTTTTTCTGCTGCTCTCTGAAGTGTTTTATTTAAGTACGCTGTTGTTTTAGGTCTGAGTATTGACTGATCGGTAATAGCAAAAGGACAGATTTTTAAGATAAATGACGTTATTTTATGAAACATACGACGCCATAAAGTTAATACTATAAAGTCAAAAATTTATCCGCAACGGATTAGAGAAATATAACGGCTTTTTGTACAATACTTTGCTAAACAATCAGCTCTGGCTTTCCATTTGCTTATTTTTATTCTGTGTTTTTGTCAAAACACTGTCATTTGAGGTGTGGCGATATAGGGCATATAAACCTCCTTGAGATATTTAAGTATTTTTTTAAGTGCGTGGCGAATATTTAGGGGAGTGTGTATTTTATGAGCAGTAAGTTTCAAGTGAATTCCATGGGTGATTCGTCATAGAAATACGTCAAGAAAATCCGAATTGTTTATAGACCGGATCATCTTCATTACTTGAGGGTGGGGAGGTTAATCTTAAAGAACAAAAAGATCAAATAGAGAGGGGCTATAGGGATAATCTTTGGGGTATGTAAGAAAGGCCTGAGACTAAAGAGTTTTTTATGTTTTATTTTTTGGTGATGTTTTCTGGAATTAATGGCGGTTTTCTTGTTGCACCAATGGTTAGTCCCCGCTATTGACGCGGGGTTTTTATATGTGCGGATAAAGAGGAGAGCTGACAGATGCTTTTGAAGCCCTCATGAATGAAGAGAGGGCTTATGCAAATGGTGGGAATTATACAGATAATTTTGCCAAAATCTCATCGCTGACATCAAAATTTGCATAAACATTTTGTACATCATCATCTTCTTCTAATGTTGAAATCAGTCGCAAAACGGACAAAGCTTTTTCTTCATCTATTGGTGCAAGGGTGGTGGCTTTCCAAATCGTTTTAATCGATTCTGCTTCACCAAGTTTTGCCTCAAGAGTTTTGGAAACTTCACCAATATCTTCAAATGCGCAGGTAATATGATGTCCGGTTTCTTCTGATTGCACATCTTCGGCACCGGCTTCAATCGCTGCATCCATGATGTTATCGGCTGTTCCTGCTTCTGGCTTATAGATTATTTCACCAATCCGATTAAACATGAAACTGACCGATCCTGTTTCTCCTAGGGCTCCTCCTGATTTTGTGAAGGCGGCGCGCACATTTGAAGCGGTCCGGTTGCGGTTATCAGTTAAAGCTTCAACAATGACGGCAACGCCGCCTGGTCCATAGCCCTCATAGCGTACTTCATCATAATTTTCGACATCGGTGCCTGAAGCTTTTTTAATCGCGCGTTCAATATTATCTTTCGGCATCGATTGTGCTTTGGCATTTTGAACAGCCAGCCTTAAACGTGGATTCATGGCTGGATCAGGAGCACCTTGTTTTGCTGCTACGGTAATTTCGCGCGCAAGCTTAGAAAATATTTTCGAGCGCATTGCATCTTGACGCCCTTTACGGTGCATAATATTTTTAAATTGTGAATGGCCTGCCATAGTTTTCCTTCCTATTTGAGGGCTTTCTTTCCAGTTGGATACTCTTTAGAATTTAAGACAATAAAATACGCATCCCACCAGAATAAATGTGCCACAGCATGAGGTGAAATAATCGAATAAACCCTTTATAAGAAAATTCATCTTAAAGGTAAAGACACCTTAGTTGAGGATCATTACAAGAGAGATCTCTTGTCGTTGGGAAAAAATAACGCTATAACAGAATGTAATCTCATGGCAAAATGGTTTATTCCATGCCTCGCTTTGTTTTAGGAGTGGTTGGAGAGACCTAACGTATAAAAAGTTCTAGTGCTCTTGAGTGGGCGGTAACCGGCCTCATAGGAAGAGGCGCAGAAGAGGATTTATAAAAATGGCAACGCAACTTTTGATGCCCAAAGCAACAGCTGTTTGGTTGGTTGATAATACAGCTCTTTCTTTTGATCAGATTGCAGAATTTTGTAAATTGCATGTCTTGGAAGTAAAAGCTATTGCTGATGGTGATGCGGCTTATGGTATTAAAGGTTTAGATCCGATTAGTTCTGGACAATTGACGCGCAGTGAAATTGCACGGGTGGAGGCTGATCAAAACGCACGCTTGAAAATTTCTCAATCTAGGGTGCATATTCCTGAAAAAAAACGAAAAGGGGCGCGCTATATCCCTCTTTCTCGACGCCAAGATCGTCCCAATGGTATCCTATGGTTGGTCACGAACCATCCGGAGTTGAAAGATGCACAAATTGCACGGTTGATTGGGACAACAAAAGCGACAATTGAACAAATCCGCCTTAGAACCCACTGGAATAGTGCAAATTTGGTTCCTCTTGATCCTGTAGGACTTGGTTTGTGTTCGCAAATCGATTTAGATTTTGAGCTCCAGCGTGCAGCGAAAAATCGTCCTGTTGCTGCAGAAGAAGATAGGTCGTTGCTTCCCGCTTCTGTGACGGAAAACGCTGACCTAGAGGAAAATGAGAGTGAAGATAATCTGCATAAGACTTTTGATGCTGATAAAGTTTTTGCAAAGCTGAACGCGCTGCAAAAAAATCGTCAAGATCAAGATGATGCATAAAAAGCCATGACGTATAAGGAAAACATTTCTTATGGAAATGTTAGAGGAATGGCTGGAGAGAGAAAATTTGGCAGAGACTCAAAAATAAAAATGATGACCAAAAAAATAGAAAAATTTCGTCTTCATTAGGAATTAACGGTTATTCTTGGAAATCTTTTTAAGAATTTACCTTTCTTTATGACACTCAAGGAGAAACGGACTATGCGCTCTACCAAAAAAAAACTCTCTCATTCTTTAGCTATCCTCTTTCTTTTCTCACTATGCCTGGGTGGGTGTGGCAAAAAAAATGTCGGTGCACTTAACGGTATGAATGGCGCTTATATGAATGATGCTGGTTTGAACCAGGTGTCACCAGGCTCAGGACAAGAATTTACGGTTAATGTGGGTGATCGCGTGTTTTTTGGTCTCGATTCTTCTTCACTTGATGCTGATGCTGAACGTATTTTAACGCGCCAAGCAGAATGGTTGCTTCATTATCCTTATTATTCTATTATGATCGAAGGTCATGCTGATGAGAGGGGAACACGTGAATATAACTTGGCACTTGGACAGCGCCGCGCTGTTGCTGTGCGAAACTATTTGGTATCTCTAGGTGTGTCTGAACAACGGATTCAAACAATTTCTTACGGAAAAGAAAGACCTGTAGCAGTATGTGATGATATTTCCTGTTGGAATCAAAATCGACGTGCAGTAACAACGTTGAGTGACATGAATAGTCATTAAAAAGAAGATTGTTTGTTTCAACTATTCAATGAGCTCTTAAGGGGAAAAAAGAATGTATCGTAAAATCAATTGGAAAACACTCTTTTATATGGCGGTTTTCATAGCTTGTTCTACTTCACTTGTTCAAAGTGCGGCACGAAAGGCTTCCGAATATCCTGCACATGATACAGATAAAGTTGATGCAGTTGATAAGGCATCTGATGCGGAGGAAAAAGCCACTGACACTGTTGATAAGGCTATTGATGCTGTGAAGACAGCACCTGAAGCAGCAGATAAAGCGGCATCTAGCGTGGAGGAAAAAGCTACTGACGCTGTTGATAAGGCTATTGATGCTGTGAAGACAGCACCTGAAGCAGCAGATAAAGCAGCATCTAGTGCGGAGGAAAAAGCTACTGACGCTGTTGATAAGGCTGTTGATGCTGTGAAGAAAGCACCTGAAGCAGCTGATAAAGCAGCGTCTAGTGCGGTGGAAAAAGCTACTGACACTGTTAATAAGGCTATCGATGCAGTGAAGAAAGCACCTGAAGCAGCTGATAAAGCAGCGTCTAGTGCGGTGGAAAAAGCTACTGACGCTGTTGATAAGGCTGTCGATGCAGTGAAGAAAGCACCTGAAGCAGCAGATAAAGCAGCGTCTAGTGCGGTGGAAAAAGCCACTGACACTGTTAATAAGGCTATTGATGCAGTGAAGACAGCACCTGAAGCAGCTGATAAAGCAGCGTCTAGCGTGGAGGAAAAAGCTACTGACGCTGTTGATAAGGCTGTTGATGCAGTGAAGAAAGCACCTGAAGCAGCTGATAAAGCAGCGTCTAGTGCGGTGGAAAAAGCCACTGACGCTGTTGATAAGGCTATCGATGCAGTGAAGAAAGCACCTGATGCAGCTGATAAAGCAGCATCTAGTGTAGTGGAAAAAGCCACTGACACTGTTAATAAGGCTATTGATGCTGTGAAGACAGCACCTGAAGCAGCAGATAAAGCAGCATCTAGCGTGGAGGAAAAAGCCACTGACGCTGTTAATAAGGCTATCGATGCAGTGAAGAAAGCACCTGATGCAGCTGATAAAGCGGCATCTAGCGTGGAGGAAAAAGCTACTGACACTGTTGATAAGGCTGTCGATGCAGTGAAGAAAGCACCTGAAGCAGCTGATAAAGCGGCGTCTAGTGTAGTGGAAAAAGCCACTGACGCTGTTGATAAGGCTATTGATGCAGTGAAGAAAGCGCCTGAAGCAGCTGATAAAGCAGCATCTAGCGCGGTGGAAAAAGCCGCTAGTGTTGTGGAGCACCAAGGGATTATTTTAGAGAATCAACAGGCTTTATTTAAAGATTATGATTTAGATAAGCTTTTGCATAAAATACGAATGGTGCTTGAGCATAACAATCTAAAAAATGTTAACAAGCAGTTTCATGGACTTTTTGATCAAAAAGCCTCTTCTGTTTATTCTTGTTCTTTTGAAAAGTCCGCTGTGGATGAAAAATCTCAGACTGTAAAAGAAGAGATGGAGCAGGACCATAGTGCAGGTGATCAGACACAGGTTGCTGCTGTGGAAGCTAAGGTGGAGAGCCATGATCATGAAAACACTAAACATTTTAAAAAAGCGCATGAAGTAAGTGCTCCAATTGAAGCATATCAGAGTGACAATCTTTCTTCTTCTAAAGCTTTGTATAAGGAAGGGTATGATTTTATTCGTTCTGCCAACTATGTTGATGCTGAAAAAAGCTTTTGCGCTTTTCAAAATCGTTACAAAAAAGATTCTTTGAGTGATGATGCTTTATTTTGGTTGGCTGAATCTTTGTTGGGACAAAAACGCTATCATGAAGCAGCGCAAGTTTATCTTACCGCATGGTATGCAGATAAAAAGAAGCTCTATACCTCTGAGATTTTGCTGAAATTAGCAAGAAGTATGGTCGCTCTTGAGCCAAATAAAGACGATTGTGCTCATTTTGTGAAAAAATCAAAACGTCAAAACACACTAGAGTCTATTTTTTGTAAACCTGCAGAATAAATAGCGAGGTCGTTTTCGGTGTGCGTTAGACTGGCAAGAAATCTCTTTAAAACATCGGATTTTATTCAATGTCAGAAGTTGATTCTTGCCGTCTCAGGGGGGAGTGATTCTTTGGCTTTGATGCTTTTGGTCAAAGAGCATTTGGAAACTCTCTCAGTTCCTCCAGAAATGATTGTTGTCACGGTTGATCATCAATTGCGTAAAGAATCGACGCGTGAAGCAGAAACTGTTGCGAAAATTTGTCGCGTTTATCACATTAAACATATCGCTGTGCGGTGGGAAGGCGAAAAACCAAAGACGCATATTGCTTCCAGTGCTCGTGTTGCACGCTATGATCTTTTGGTTAAAGAAGCACAAAAACAAGGTGCATCAGTTATTATGACGGGCCATACACTCAATGATCAGGTTGAAACCTATCAAATGCGGTATCAACGTCTCCAAAAAAATAGAGGTGCATTGCACGGTGAAGTTGGTGCCATGCGTGATGGAGTTTCTGCGGGCGGTTTTGCTGGTGCGTTGCACGGTGAAGTTGGTGCCATGCGTGATGAGGTTTATTCCAGTGGTTTTGCCGGT
Organism: Bartonella sp. OD88NMGDW; assembly: GCF_042193775.1. Lineage (NCBI taxonomy): Bacteria > Pseudomonadati > Pseudomonadota > Alphaproteobacteria > Hyphomicrobiales > Bartonellaceae > Bartonella > Bartonella sp. OD88NMGDW. Next base: position 122,207 of record NZ_JBHIMA010000003.1, read on the forward strand.
TCTTTGCGCGGTGAAGCCGAGGGTATACATGATGAGGATCATGCCAGAGAAACGAGAAAAAATATTGCCGAAAAAAACTATGGTCTCCTCTATGAGCGTGGTTTATCCTGTATTCCGCGTGAAGCGTTGTTGCATAGAAAAGTACGTTTGATTCGTCCACTCCTTGGTGTAAAACGCCAAACATTACGGAATTATTTACGCTTACAAGGACAAACATGGATTGATGATCCAACCAATGAAGATCGCAAATTTGAGCGTGTGCGCGTGCGTCAATCTCTTCATCCTGAAAAATTGGCTTATATTGCTCAAAAAATAAATGAAGCCGCATTGCAGCGTCGTCAACAAGCGAAAAATATCGCTGATTTGATCTTAGCGCTGGATATTACTGTTCAACATGGGCGTTGTTTCATAGCAAAGCCTGCGCTATTTTTACAGAAACATTCCAGTTTTCCTTTTGTGGTGGGGCTCTTTGCGGTGCTGATGGGAGGGGGATTTTATTTACTTCCCAATCAGAAATTAAGCATGCTTGTTCAAAAACTCTGTCTCGATTCTCCAGAAAAGAAGCGTTTTACTTATGCGGGCTCTGTTATTGAATATAACAAGCACGGAATTTCTTTGTGGCGTGAAGGGCGAAATATGAAAGAGGCTATCGTTGAGCCAGATAAAACTTTTATATGGGATGGGCGCTATCAAATCATAAATCATGGATCTGAGGCTATAAAGGTTGGAGCCGCAAATTTAGAACAGCTGAAATTTTTATTAAAAAATAGCGATTTTGAGCTTGAAAAGCCTCATTTTCCCTCTTTACAATCGCTGCTGATGATCTCAAATCACAAAGGGTATGATATTCCAGAGTTGATTTCTCAAGCAGTTGTTCATAAACATGTTATAATCAAGCGTATTATGGCACCTTTCGATTGGCTTTCTTCACGAGAAGATGCTGCCTTGGTAAATGTTGTGGAACCTTTTTTTAATATTAAGGTGAAAAGATAAAGGAAAATTACTCTAAAAGAAAATAAACAGCTTCTCATCTCTTGGCAAGGGGCTGACAAGGTTATATGTTAAGGGGAACTGTTTGAAATCTATATTTGATTAAGTGGGCTGAATATGAATTCCAATTACCGCTCTCTCCTTATTTGGGGAGTTATTGCCTTCATTTTGATTGTGTCGTTTTCTCTCTTTAATGGAGATAGTCAGCGTTCTGGTGGTGGAGAAGTCTCCTATTCTGAATTTTTGCAAAAAGTTGAGAATAATGAGTTAAAATCTGTGACCATTCAAGGTCAAAAATTAACAGGACAAACCATTGAACATAGAACTATCTCAACCTATGCTCCTCGCGATCCAGGTTTGATACAAAAATTGGAAAGCAAAAACGTTAATGTTAAAGCTGTTCCGGAAAGCTCTGGAAATAGCATTTTCCTCAATCTCCTCTTTTCCTTATTGCCTGTTATTATTATCGTGGGGGCGTGGGTCTTTTTTATGCGGCAAATGCAAAATGGATCACGCGGTGCAATGGGATTTGGGAAATCAAAAGCAAAATTGCTTAATGAAGCGCAAGGACGTGTTACCTTTAAAGATGTTGCTGGCGTTGAAGAAGCAAAGCAAGATCTTCAAGAAATTGTTGAATTTTTACGCGAACCACAAAAATTTCAACGCTTAGGGGGACGTATTCCGCGCGGTGTTTTGCTTGTTGGTCCTCCTGGAACCGGTAAAACTTTGCTAGCACGTTCTGTGGCAGGTGAAGCCAATGTGCCATTCTTTACCATTTCAGGATCTGATTTTGTTGAAATGTTTGTTGGTGTTGGGGCGAGCCGTGTGCGCGATATGTTCGAACAGGCTAAAAAAAATGCACCTTGTATTATTTTTATCGATGAAATCGATGCTGTTGGACGTCATCGGGGGGCTGGACTTGGTGGTGGAAACGATGAACGTGAACAGACCTTAAATCAGTTGCTTGTCGAGATGGATGGGTTTGAGCCCAATGAAAGTATTATTCTTATTGCCGCAACAAACCGTCCCGATGTGCTTGATCCCGCTTTGTTAAGACCAGGGCGTTTCGACCGACAAGTTGTTGTGCCAAATCCTGATGTTTCTGGGCGTGAACAAATCTTGAAAGTGCATGTGCGCAACGTGCCTTTAGCACCTAACGTTGATTTGAAAATTTTGGCAAGGGGAACACCAGGATTTTCCGGTGCAGACCTGATGAATTTGGTCAATGAAGCTGCTCTTATGGCTGCGAGCCGTAATAAAAGAGTTGTCACGATGCAAGAATTCGAAGATGCCAAAGATAAGGTGATGATGGGGGCTGAACGTCGTTCAACTGCTATGACACAAGAGGAAAAAGAACTCACTGCTTATCACGAAGCAGGGCATGCTATTGTGGCTCTTAATGTGCCAGTTGCTGATCCTGTCCACAAAGCAACAATCGTTCCAAGGGGAAGAGCATTGGGAATGGTGATGCAATTGCCTGAAGGCGACCGCTATTCCATGAGTTATCGGTGGATGATTTCTCGTTTGGCCATTATGATGGGTGGACGTGTGGCTGAAGAATTAAAGTTTGGAAAGGAAAATATCACATCCGGTGCTTCTTCTGATATTGAGCAAGCAACTAAACTAGCACGCGCAATGATCACACGGTGGGGATTTTCTGATCTGCTTGGAAATGTAGCTTATGGCGATAACCAAGATGAAGTCTTTTTGGGTCATTCTGTTGCGCGAACACAAAATGTCTCTGAAGAAACAGCGCGCATGATTGATATGGAAGTGCGTAAGCTTATTGATGATGCCTATAAAAATGCGACTAACATTTTGAAAACAAAAAGAAAAGAATGGTTTGCTTTGGCACAAGGTTTGTTGGAATATGAGACTTTAACGGGAGCTGAAATTAACGAAGTTATTGCAGGAAAGCCTCCTTCACGCACACAGAAAGATGAGAATGCTGCGCCACGGGGATCTTCTGTTCCAAAAACTGGAAAAATGAAGACAGAGACAACAGTGGAAGATGAAAAAAACGCTAACACAGCGCCTCATAAAGTAGAGATCAGTAAACTAGAGGCAGACAAAGCAGAGGGAGTTGTTGGGAAAAAAACAGCAAAATCCGGTAATGTTGAGCCTAAGGAGGCTCAGTCTAATGAAGTCCGATCGGATGAGACTGAGAAAAAAGCGCAAAGCACAAAAGGTACCACAAAATCAGTCAACCGCTCTAAAAGTAATGCTGAAAAGAAGCCCAGTACTGCGGGAGATGATAAAGAAAAATAAGAACTGCTTAATAACGCTTGAGTAACGATGTTTTAGGAAAACTTCTAAATTCTTTGAGAAAGGCGCAAGCAAAGCTTGCGCCTTTAATGTAATATTTGCAAAAATATGGAAGCAAAAAATTAAGCAAAGCTGTTGTATGATGACAGTTTTAGCAGGCGATAAGGCGAGGTGGTATTTTCCTTTACTGATTTAGCAAGGTGTGAGGTTGGCGATAGATTTCCTTACGGATTTGATAAGGTTAGAGGTTAGGTGCTGGGGTTTTTTACGGGTTTAGCAAATGTGTGAGATTATCCTTTGGTTGTGTTCAGGAGATGTGTAAAGCATTTTGAGGAGATACTATTGCTTTTATGTGTGAGGGTGTGAACATAATGGGTTGAGAGGGGTTTAGATGTGTAGATGATGAATAGGATTCTTGATTGTCTAAATGCATGAAGGTTTAGATCAATGATCTGATTTTATATGGGGAGGGGACTATTGTACCAAGGGGGCTTGTTAGGGTTTTAAAGAAAAGCCAAGGGAAGAATTATATATTAAAGGAAAGAGGCATGGTGCAAAAATATTTTGGTACAGATGGGATTCGGGGGAAAGCCAATTCATTTCCTATGACACCCGATTTTGCCATGAAGGTGGGGATGGCTGTAGGGGTTTTATTCCGCTCACAACATCAATCACGTCGTGTGGTGATTGGTAAGGATACACGATTATCTGGCTATATGTTGGAAAATGCTTTGGTTTCAGGGTTGACTTCTGCGGGGATGGAAGCTTTTTTATTGGGTCCAGTGCCAACACCTGCTGTTGCAATGCTTTGCCGCTCTTTGCGAGCGGATCTTGGGGTGATGATTTCTGCTTCTCATAATCCGTTCTATGATAATGGCATTAAACTTTTTGGTCCTGATGGTTTTAAACTTTCAGATGATATGGAAGCTAAAATTGAACAATTGATCGATACAGATCTTTCAAAGTCTTTAGCAAGTTCTGCTGAAATTGGTTATGCAAAGCGGGTTGAGGGGGATATTTATCGTTATATTGAATATGCCAAACGAACCTTGCCGCGTGATGTTCGCTTAGATGCTTTGCGTATTGTTGTGGATTGTGCCAATGGGGCTGCTTATAAAGCTGCTCCCCGTGCTTTATGGGAATTGGGGGCTGAGGTTTTTGCTATTCATGATGAGCCCAATGGTACCAATATTAATCAAAAATGTGGATCAACCGATTTAAGCTCTTTAAAACGAAAAGTGCATGAAGTGCGTGCTGATGTGGGGATTGCTCTTGATGGAGATGGAGATCGTGTTCTTATTGTTGATGAAAAAGCACAAACGGTTGATGGAGATCAGTTGATTGCTGTAATTGCTGAAAATTGGCATAAAATGGGACGATTACGGCGCAATGGTGTTGTCACAACGATTATGTCAAATCTTGGACTGGAGCGTTTCTTGCACAGTAAAGGATTGCACCTTGTAAGGACAAATGTTGGAGATCGTTATGTTGTCGATGCTATGCGCCAAAAGGGATATAATGTGGGTGGTGAGGCTTCTGGGCATATTGTGCTCAGTGATTTTGGTACAACGGGTGATGGCTTGGTGGCTGCATTGCAGATTTTAGCCTGTATGAAGGAAAGTCAAAGTCCTATGAGCCAATTGTGTAAACGGTTTGAACCTGTACCGCAAATTTTAAAAAATGTAACGATTAAAAATAAAAATGTTTTGAAAAAAAATCCAGTCAAAGCGGCCATTGATCAAGCAGAGAAGCGGTTGGGAAAAGAGGCACGGCTGGTGATCCGTGCTTCTGGAACTGAGCCGGTTATCCGCCTTATGGCTGAAGGCGATGCACGAGAAGTATTGGACACAGTCGTGACAGAGTTGATGGATGTTATTATTCATCATGATGTACGCATGGGTACTGCACTTGAGGAATCTTGAATTTTTTGAGAAAATTATCAGATTATCTTTTGATAAAGATCTTATTGTAATGTGGGATTTTGGCAATTACAAAAGTTGTGATTATTAACTATGTGAGTGATGTAATAACGGTAATGGATATTCTATCTACTAATCAATTAAATAAAAAAGAGAAAAATAGAGTTCTAATAAATATAACGCGTAGAGTGTTCTATAGTTCGTAAGATATTTAAAATATACCTTTTTTGATTTTCCTTTTTCTTTTACTTATTCGTAAACCAGTTATTATTTTAACAGAGTTTATAGCAGGGGGGATTTATTAGTCTTATTCATTCTTTTTACTGGATATACAGCGGGGGCAGATCCTTATGAACATCAAACAGCAATGGTCATTGGTTATATCGTCGTTATGTTTCTAAGTGCAGCTGCCAATTGGGGATATGATGCGCTCCTATTACGTTTAGCTCCTCCTAATTATGAACTTATACTTTTCTAATAATGAGTAGAATAATGAGAGAGATGAGAATGAGCAATTTTTTCACGACAGTTCTAATGTTTATAAAGTAAAAAAAGCCCTGTGGTATAAAAATAATGAACGTTTTTTGTATCTTGTAGTGTTACAGGCTATATTAATTTATGATTTTAGGATTTAAATATAAGAGGATTGAATCCTGCTATAATACTGGTACGACTAAAGGGATTAGAACTGCCCATGCTCAAAAATTGAAGCGTATTCTGGGTGTTTTTGAAGTTGCTATATCGCCAAAAGATTTGAGTTATCCGTCTTTTTGATTACATCTGCTAAAAGGCGATTTCAAGGATTATTGGTCAATTACTGTAAATGGAAATTGTCGTGTAATATTTCGCTTTGATAGCATAGATGTCGAAATGGTTGATTATCTAAATTATCATCAAAAATGAGATCTAAATAATGATGAAGAATCCTTCACATCCTGGTGAGTTATTGCGTGAAGATGTGATCAAAGAGCTTGGTTTATCCGTTAATGAAGCAGCAGAGTGGCTTGGTATATCTCGTGGAGCACTTTCTAGAGTTTTAAATGGAAAAGCCGCTATGAGTGCTAATCTTGCTATTAGGCTTGAAATGTCTGGTGTAAGCACAGCACGTGCTTGGCTTGCTATGCAAACAAACTATGATTTATCAAAAGCAATTTTTTAACAACAGTCTCATGATAAAGAACGCATAAAAGAGCTTCAAATGGTTGTTAAATTTTTGCAACAAAGACATGTGGAAGAGCAAAATAACGCGATAGTGCGGATAAAGGCAAAAGATGTGACACGGTAAGATAAGGCAATAAAATCTTGTTTCTGTAGTCTGCTTGGCTATAATAAATATAAGCAAAGGAGGGTTTTATATGTTGAGTGAAGAGGAAATTAAGCGACGTCGCTTTGCTGCTAAAAATGCATTGGCAAGCCAACGTTTAGAGGGATTAGAGCCAGATCCAAAAGTCGTTGAGCAAATGGAACGTGTTATTATTGGAGAGCTTGAAATAAGTGATATCATCAAAGATTATATGGAGCGGGTAAAACGTGGGGAAGTATAAGGGGAGCGGTGATCCTTATACTGATCATGAAACTGGTGTGATGTATAATCGGCTTGGTATTAAAGACAAAGCCACACTGCAGCGTGTAGAATCTACGATTTCTTATGTAAAATCTTTCGAATTTGTACATACTCCTATTGGTGGTAAGTTTGATCTGAATTACATGAAAGAGATTCATAGAAGACTGTTTGGTGACATATATGAATGGCGCGGGACAAGTTCGTTTAGTGGATATTGCCAAAGGCAATAGTATGTTTGCTAGTTATAATCAGATTGAAAGTTATGCACCGAAGATTACACAAAAGCTTGCAAAAGAACAGTATCTGCGTGGTCTTGGCGCTTATGACTTTAGCCAAAGGGCTGGGTATTACATGGGCGAGTTGAATGCGTTGCATCCGTTTCGAGAGGGGAATGGGCGCACTCAGCGCGAATTTATGGTGCAACTTGCTTGTGAAGCTGGTTATCGTATCAACTGGAAGGGTATTGAGCGACAAGAAATGACACGTGCGTCAATTGAAGCACATTTTGGTAATTCAGAATATCTGTCTGCACTCATCTATAAGAACCTTACCAAGTTTACAGAAAATAAAAGGGATGATGTTTCTCAAGGTATTGGCAAAAATATTGCTTTTTGCATTGATCTTAATAAAGAGTGCTTGGAACAAAAAAAGAGAAGATTGAAACTCCTTGGGATAGAGAAAAGACAGCTTTTAGCAGACTTCAAAAAGAAGAACTTGAAGTTGAGCAATCGCAAAGGGATGTTAATGCTACGTTAAAAGCAACAGAAAAAGCCCCATACCTTGCTGCTTATACGGATAACTCTAATCTAGAACAGAAGGTGCTCAGCGCTCTTAGGAATGAAAAATCTTATGTTAATATGTTTAAGGAGTTAAACAGTCGTTTAGCATTTATTTATAGAGATCCACAAGAGGCTGCGCTTAGGATTGAGCAAACGATTTTAGCAGGTAAAGGCGATAAATTATCTGATATTTTGGAAAGGGAACCTGATAGAGCAGGAGAACTGCGTGGATCAGATCGTTTTATCGATAAATTGAAGGCTACAGGAAAAGAACGAAAAGAAGCGCTTTCTCATGTTCCTCGTACACTTTCTTCTATTGAAAAGCTTCAATCCTTTTATAAGAATTCTTATGAGAGACATATAAATAGGCTTACACGGGAGCGTGAGCGATTGAAAGTTGAAGTCCCCTCGCTTTCACAAGAAGCAGTGACTTTTATGAAAAATGTTGAAGCTGGTCGTGATAGTTATTCAAAGATACCAGAGCAGATCAATCAAGAGTTTTTAAAGCTACAAAGTGCTTTAGATAAACGTTTTGGACATGATGCCATTCATAAATATGGTTTTGATTTATCAAAAGTGGTCCCCAAAGAACAGTCTCATGATAAAGATTGCATAAAAGAGTTTCAAATGGCGGTTAAATTTTTGCAACAGAGACAACAGGAGAAAATCAACGCAATAGCGCGTGCAAGATCAATAGATATGATACGGTGAGGGCAAGGATAAAGCCTTATGCTGTATAAGCCCTATTAAGCGATATGACAAAAGAGAGGTACTCAAAAGGTGTTTAATATGGGTGTGACAAAAGATGTTGTACGTGCCTGCATAGATAGGGCGTTAAAAAAATCCGGTGAAATATTAGCAAATTTAGGACTTACGGTGTCTGATTTCATCCGTATTGCTTTGACAAAAGTTGTTTATGAAAAGGGATTGCCATTTGATATGTATATTCCTAATTTGGAAACGCTTAAAACTTTTGAGAAAAGTGATAAGGGTTAAGAGATATGTATTGCTAAAGATAGGTAAGATTTGTTTCATCATTTGGATATTTGATATTTCTGATCATTCACTTCAAATTAGCTTTTCATTTACATCATTATCGTTATGGGTGTTTTCCGTATATTGAATGATGTATGCAAACCGTGATTGAAACGGCAGCTTATTGAATTTCTGCAAAAGAAGAAGGCATATCGCTTGAAGAATTATTTGATATTGTTTCTTTTATTGCTACTCATCCAGATGCTGGTGATTTTATGGAAGGTACGGGAGGGAAGCCAAGGAAAGTTAGGTTTTAAAGCATGAGGGGTAAAAGAGGGAGATATAGGGTTATACCCTTTTTTGGTGGTCAAAATATTTCGGTGTTGATCGAAGATGTTTACAGTCAATTATCTTGAGGCAATTTGATAAAATCAGAAAGGAATGCGTGGAAGAAAATTTTTATACTGCGCCTTGATGAATATCGAAAAGAATAATAATGGATAAGGCACATAAAGCAGGATCTCGTATATTACAAGGTGTTTGTGAAGCTTTTGTCTGAAGCTAAAGGTGAAGTGGATACGAAATTTGGTATCTATATTCCTGCAAATGTTGATGTCAAAAAAATCAGAAAAAATATTGGGTTATAGATATCATTTTCGGCACGTTGTGGTTTTTTTGTGGGGCGCATGCGTGATTGGGAATGGGGATGATATTTTTACTTCTTTTTGCTTTCAATTCATTGAAAATGAACTTGAAGCTATGGTGGTAATTTAGCACGCGATGATATCCGCGGCTTATAATCGTGTTTTTAAGAAAGCTCTATTGGTATAAAAGGGGTGTGAGGGTCGCGTTTTTTTAGAAAGCATCACGGCGTTTGAAGGGGTCGTAATAGATTTCTGTTACACGAAATTTTCCTTCGAGGCGTTTGCATTGGATGATGACATCTATCATCGAGATTAATAAGCCGCGGATATCATCGCGTGCTAAATTACCACCACCGTCACTTTCTTTGACAAGAAGGGTCATTTGTTCGAAGGCTGCAAGTGCTGTTGAGGCGTGGACGGTTGTAATGGAGCCTGGGTGACCAGAGTTGACATTACGGATATAGTAAAAGGCTGTACCATCACGCAGCTCTTGTAGAAGGATTCTGTCGGGGCGCATGCGTAATCCTGATTCAAGCAGTTCTTTTGCGCCTGCTTTTGCTAAGCCTTGGTTATCTTTTGAATAAAAAAGTTGGACTTTGTTGGCGTGCGGAACGACAAGTTCTGGCGTGTCTTCAATGGTGAGAATTCGTTCATAGTCAGGGATTTTTGCAATTAAAGCTTTAGAGAGGGTTGTTTTACCAGAACCGGTTTTGCCAGATATTAAGATATTTTGTTGTGTAATAACGGCGCGTTCTAAAAAGGTGCAAAAATCTTTAGCGATAAAGAGATCTGTTAGCTCTTTGTCTGTATCAGAGAGTTCAGATAACCGTTCTGTCATTTGTTGCGTGGGTGTGAAACTGGTGTTTTGGGTAACAGAAAACAGATTGTTTTCATGTAAACTTTCAAGAGAAAAAGTGCGTGATGAAGGTTTACGAATGGTCATGCTAATGGTATTGGCAGCAACTGCTGGAGGCATAACAATTTGTATGCGTTCGTTGTTTGGCAGTGTTGCGGAGAGAACGGGGTTTTCTACACTGATTTTTTGTGTTGTGTAGGCAGCAACAACTTTTGCAATCCCTTCTAGTTCGCTGTAGGTTAGTTCTTTTACGATGTGGGTTTGCCAACCATTGGGACCCTCAACGATTACTTCGCCGGGGCGATTGATGACAATTTCAAATAAATTTTCATCATTAAGGAAGTCATCTAAGATCTTTAATTTTGTTAAAACGATAGAGGCGCGTTCTGCATTTTTTGCTGAGGGCATAATGTGACTTTATTGGCTTAATGAAAAAAGGAATAGCTGGTAGTAGAGCGGTTTCTTTTGCTCTTTACGACTAGTTTATAGACAGATGAAAAATCGAGATCTCTTGCTACAAAGATGTTGACGAGTTCGCCTTGAAATTTTTCTAGGGTAGGGGGGATGTTGATTTGATTTTCAAGGGCAATATTGGCGGCTTCTTTTCCAGTGTTGTTTGCGCCTTCAAAACCACCGCCTCCAGAGTTGTTGGCACCTGCGTTGGAATTGTTTTTTGTTTTATTTGTTAGGGCGGTTGTGGCACCATCAATAACGGTGAGTAAAAGGGAAGAGCCAAAGCGTTCCCACCAATGGGTGTTGATGTTGCCATCAAAACCGGCTCTGCCTAAACTGTCGGTTGCTGGAGAGGCAAGGGGAATGATAACGCCGGTTGGGGTTTTTGCTCTTGTCCAGAGCACAAAGAGGCGAGATTGACCTTGTTTTATTCCACCGCGGTATTCTCCAACGACTTGGGTTCCTTTATCAAGCAAAACAACGCGCCCATTGTCAGAGAGGATATCACGGTTGATGATGCAGCTTGCAAAGCCTGGTTGGTCGCTGTTTAATGCCGTTTCTAAGATACAGGGGATAGAGGTTCCCATGGCAATGATAAAGTTTCTATTGCCGATGAGTTTTGCTTTTGTTTCTTCTGTTGTGGTGGGTTTTAAGAGGGTTGCAAAATTTTGTGTGTTTTGAAGGGCAGGAGAATTTTGCGCATTCGCGAGATTTTCAAGGGCATGGAATTTTTCAAGGGGGTTGAGAGTGGTGTTGACGATGTCTTTTAATTGCGATTTAGAGCCTTTGGCAAAAGCGAGAACAGGGGCGCGTCTTGCGGCATCAAGTAGTGGGTCATCTTTTTTGGGTTCTTGTGCGAGTGGTTGTGGGGGTGGTAAGGTTATTGGCGCTATGTTGGCGCGCGGGTCAGAGGGCGCGAGCTCTAAAGGGGCGAGGGAATTGTGAAAGTTTTGTGCTTGTTTTTTATGAGCTTTTGCGGTGTCTTTTTGTTCTGTGGGGGTGGATAAGATGTTCCAGAGCACATAGCCGCAGATTCCTATACAGGCTATTGCGACAACTATTTTTTTGCCGGCGGTTTTGGCGCTATTGTTTTTGCCATCCCCAATAGATCCGCGATCTTCGATGATTGGTTTATCACTCATGTGTTGTCCCCTTCAATTCCCGCTTATTTAAAGATCTGATGCAACTTTACGTTCAACAGATGGTGAGGTTGTTCCGGTATTTGGATTGGTGCCTTTTGGTTGATAGGCTTCGTTAAAGACGCATAGGACGTTTTTTCCCTGTCTTAGGGTGAAGCGTGCGCTAATGGCATGGACAATCACCATGTTGCCTCTTGTGGTTTTGGGAACCAGCGATTCTGTACCGTCATTGCTGACAATGTAAATGGCAGGGATTTCTTGGTTGTCTGGAAATGTAAATGTTGTGGTTTTGCCATTGTCATAAACGGAGGAGGGTTCGAGCACGCTTGATCCTTGAGCGGTGTAAGCCCAATTGCGTGGTCCGTAGGTTTCAGAAGCGTTGAAGACATTATCGATACGCTGGGCTTGTTGTTTTTCTTGTCGCATAAGGGCTGCGAGTCTTCTTTGTTCTGCTTCTTCTTGTGGGTAGCGAAATTTCACAAGGAAATATGTTTCTTGTCCAGAGGAAATTTCTCCATCTTTGACCATCAGTTCAAATTGATAGGAGCGCTTTGAGCCATCAAGCTTTGTTGTGACGACTTGGAGATTGGTAATGGGTTGGACTTCCCGCGCTTTGAGGAAAAGAATATTGCCAGCGGGGGCGACTTCCCATGCAACGCTGTTGCCAATTGCTACATGGGCAATTTCTTCATTGGGAGAAAATTCTATTTGTACCGATGAGCGTATGGAGCCAATAATTTTTGTGACATTATAGGCATCATAGTTGATAAAGCGAATGCGGCTATCGCTTGGCGCGCGGGTGGGAAAAATACTGGCATGGCTTATCGGTATAGGAGAGAGGGTAATAGCGATGTTAAGAATGAGAAAAAGAATTTTTTTTGTCATGATCAGTTGACCACTTCCGGATCGGTTCTATATTCATTAACAATAAACCCTAGAGGATTTATCAAACGGTTTTGGACAGAGATAGGGGCATTGATGTATTCAAAGGTAAGTGTTGCAACCCAGTGGGTGATGAATTCTTTGTTGTTGTCGTTGTCGTGAATGGTTTTGTAGTAACGCACTTGGGCGACATCGTCATTGATAAAGGAGATTGATTTTATTGTTATTGTAACGGCGGCGTGTTTATAGAGAATTTGAGGACTTTGGGGATTTCTTGCTCCATACCAGCTGGCAAATCTTTCCTGTTCTTCAGAAGAAGAGAGGAGGGAGACGGTTTGGAAATTGTGTTGTGTTTCTTCTGTGGTGAAGCCTTCACGGGAGCGGACATATTTTGCAGCAAAGTAGCGTGTGATTGCTTCGTCGACATTGGTGGGACCTTCTTTTAAGGCTTCCACAACTTCGGTGATGCCGGTTGAATTGTCTACACGGATGACAAAAGGTTCCACGGTTTTAAGGGGTGTGAGGGTGATGACCGCGAGAGAAGACATTATTGCAACAGCAACCGCGATGCCGGCAATGGCAAGCGAGGCGCGCGTGGTGCGGCGTGAGGCGAGCATGCGATCTTGATCGAACGAGCGCGCTTCAGCAATGTATTGTTCTATGTCTTTTTCTTTCATGCTTTTTGCCCGCAATTTTTGTAAGATTTGATTTCTTCATCCGTTAATTTTTGTGCCAGAAGCATTTCCAGCTTCCCTTCTTTTAGGGGTGAAGGGGTGTTGTTACTAATGATAATGGGCGTGGGCGTGGGTTTTTTCCCTTCCCAATTCCACATTGATCTGTTGAGTGGACGTTTAGAATATCCATCACATTTTGGGAGTGACTTCAGTGTGTTTGGTGAAGACACACAGCCACTGAGAAAGAGAAATGGTAAGATAATCCCAATTTTTTTAAATTTCCGCATTTGAACTTAGGCCTTTGCTAATTGTGCTATTAGTGATGCTAATTTTTTTGCACCGTTCGTTATCGTTTTAGCTCCTCCTGAGCCTGTAAGAGAAGCCCCCCCAGAGGCTAAAGCGGAAGCCATACTAGGTAAATTGAAGAAAAGAAAAATACCACCAACGCCAACCACGAAGAATTCGCCGTAGGCTAACACGAAATCTTTAATGTTTTTTGTAAAGACACTCATTGCAAGTTCGATATACATACTACCAAGCAAGATGACTAATACCTGTAAAATGATGAAGTTTGCAACTTGTCCTAACCATGCCTCTGTAAAACGCCTTGTTGATGAAAACATATAGAGGCTTATGAAGAGCGGTCCTACTGATATGACAAGAAACAAACCAAGTTTAGCAAACAGTGTGACGATAAAACCAATTAGGCAAAAAATAATAGCAATTGTGTAACAGAGCGAAGCATAAATCCATGAAACAAGATACGCCCCCAGTGCAAGCCATGATGAAGATTTTGTTGAATCTAAAATATGTGAAATAGCTTTATTTATCAGATCATCCCATATATTTTTATCTGAGTGTATTGTACCTTGTGTGGCATGTGCAATGGCATTCGGCAGAGCCTCAAAAAATATATTACCGACCCACTCATTATAAAGAGCAGCATTAGTGGCGAGTGAAACAATGATGCCAAGTTTGAAAGCTGTCGTTATAAATTCCCATAAGGGCATAGAAGAACGCCCTGAGATGATATTGTACCCTATAAATATAATGTAGATTGTACAAGATGCTTTAAGCGGAGTACTTAAACCTGTTGAGAGATGTTCAACGGAATCATTCATTATTTTCATTATAGGTTTCGTTAACATATTTTCTACCATGGTAAAGTAAGCTACTTCTTCGAATGTCATTGCACGTCCATTCTATCTAATTTTTGCAAATATGATTATTTCTGATTCAATTATTATGTTGGTTTTGTTTAGCGCGCTCTTCTGCTTCTCTTTCGGCTTGTTCTTTTGCTTTTTCTTCAGCCTTTCTTTTTTCCATTTCAGCTTTTAGTTTTTTTATTTCTGCTTGCCTTGCTTGATGTTGAGCTTCCATTGCGGCGTCAAATCTTTCCATCGCTTTACGGTTTTCTTCTTCGCGTTCACGCGCTCTTTCTTCAGCTTTTGCTTCATATTCCTTTTCAAGTTCAAGTTGTGCTAATCTTAAGTTTTCACAATTTTTTGCAGTTCCTGCGAATCCACATTTAGCATTCCACTCTTCCATCAATTTTTTATCTTTTTTAAATTCTGCTACGCTATAGGTTTTTTCACATCCAGCTGTGATGAGCCCTGTGCAAAGTAGCAATGTTGTTATGAGAACTTTATTCATAGATATTCCCCTTTTTCCTTTCAGTTTTACAAGGTTTGAGCACAATTTTTAAATTATGCTTGTGTTATCGGTTTTTTATAACCAGTGATGATAAATCTAGGGCACGGACATAATGTTGCCATAAATCTATTATAAAGTGCACAAAGCTCTTTAAGTTGAGCAGCTAAAGCGCAATAGTAATGTGAAATGGTTTTATCCATTGTATCTGTAAGGTTCTTCATCAACATATCATCTATGTCAGTAAATACGCCTTTGGTTATTATTGCCATTGAGATGCTCCGCTCTTCATTATGTCTTAATTATTATTTTGTTTTTTTTCAGCGCGTTCTTCTGCTTCTCGTTCGGCTTGTTCTTTTGCTTTTTCTTCAGCGTTTCTTTTTTCCATTTCAGCTTTTCTTTTTTCAAAATCAATTTTCCATTTTTCATGTCTAGCTTCTATTTCTGCTTCATATCTTTCCATCGCTTTACGATCTTCTTCTTCGCGTTCACGCGCTCTTTCTTCAGCTTTTGCTTCATATTCCTTTTCAAGTTCAAGTTGTGCTAATCTTAAGTTTTCACAATTTTTTGCAGTTCCTGCGAATCCACATTTAGCATTCCACTCTTCCATCAATTTTTTATCTTTTTTAAATTCTGCGACGCTGTAGGTTTTTTCACATCCAGCAGCGATAATTCCAGTGCAAAGCAGCAATGTTGTTATGAGAACTTTATTCATAGATATTTCCCCTTCTTTCTTTCAGTTTTACAAGTTTTGAGCACAATTTTTAAATTATGCTATGTTCTGGTTTTTTATAACCAGTGATGATAAATCTAGGGCAGCGACATAATGTTGCCATAAATGTTTTTACTGATTTAGTTATTGCCTTTGTCTTGTTCTTTTTCAGATTGTTCTTTCATTTTTTGTTTATCGTCATTTTTACGATATTTATTTAGATAGTTATCAAAATTTTCTTGACGTACTTCTTCTATTGCTTTGTCTAAATTTTTACAATTTTGTGAATCTCCTGTCCATCCACACTTACGTCTCCATTCATCGCGTAAATTTTTATCTTTTTTAAATTCTGCTACGCTGTGAGTTTTTTCACATCCAGCAGCGATAATTCCAGTGCCAAGTAGCAATGTTGTTATGAGAACTTTATTCATTATTTATTGTCCTGTTGTTTAGCTTTAGCGCGCTCTTCTGCTTCTCGTTCGGCTCGTTCTTTCGCTTCTTGTTCGGCTTGTAATTTTTTAGTTTCAGCTTTTTCTTTGGCTACAAGTTTCTCGATCTCTTTGTTGAAGCGCTCTGCCTCTTTCCGGCTTCTTTCTTCAGCTTGTGCCTGACGTTCTTTCTCAAGTTCTAAAAATGCTAACCGCATGTTTTCACAATTTTTTGAAGTTCCTGCAAATCCACATTTAGCATCCCATTCTAGGCGTAAATTTTTATCTTTTTTAAATTCTGCGACGCTGTAAGTTTTTTCACAGCCAGCCGTGATGAGCCCTGTGCAAAGCAGCAATGTTGTTATGAGAACTTTATTCATGATTAATGACTGTCCTGTTGTTTAGCTTTAGCGCGCTCTTCTGCTTCTCTTTCGGCTTGTTCTTTTGCTTTTTGTTCTTCTTCAGCGCGCTCTTTTGCTTCTTGTTGTTCTTCAGCGCGTCGCTTTGCTTCTTGTTCGGCTCGGAATTTTTCATTCTCAGCTCTCATTTTTTCAATCCAAGCTTTGTGTTCAGCTTTAAATTTTTCATCTAGTTTACGGTTTTCTTCTTCAGCTTTTTTCCGACGTTCCTTTTCAAGTTCTAAAGCTGCTACTCTTAGGTTTTCACAATTTTTTGAAGTTCCTGACCATCCACATCTTGCTCCCCATTCTTCCATCAATTTTTCATTTTTTTTAAATTCTGCTACGCTGTAAGTTTTTTCACAGCCAGCCGTGATGAGCCCTGTGCAAAGTAGCAATGTTGTTACGAGAACTTTATTCATGATTTATTGTCCTGTTTCTTTTCAGATTCTTGTTTATCGTCATTTGTTGAGCCAAAGCCTCTCCATTTTTTACGGGTTTCAAATTCAGCTTGCTCTGCATTTTTACAATTTTTCGAATTCAAATCCCCTGACGTCAAACATTTCACTAATACTTCTTCCATCAGTTTTTTATTTTTTTTAAGTTCTTCTACGCTGTAGGTTTTTTCACATCCAGCAGCGAGAAGCGCTGTGCAAAGTAGCAATGTTGTTATGAGAACTTTATTCATGATTTATTGTCCTGTTTCTTTTCAGATTCTTGTTTATTGTCATTTGTTGAGCCAGTTCTCCCCCATCCCCATGTTGGAAGACTCTCACGATAAGCTTGCTCTGCGTTTTTACAATTTTGCGAATCGAGATCCCCTGATGTCATACATTTCATTTTCCATTTTTCGTATAATTTGTGATCTTTCTTAAATTCTTCTACGCTATGGGTTTTTTCACATCCAGTGGTGATTAGCCCTGTGCAAAGTAGCAATGTTGTTATGATGATCTTGTTCATATTCAAGCCCCTCTTTTTTCTCGTTTATTGACCACGCAGTTTTTTGGCATAATCTGCATATCGCGCTGCAAATTCTTCGTAAGCTCGTTGTTCGGCAGCTTTGTATTCCGCTTGTTGAATCATCGCGGCGGCTTGCATTTGGAGAACTTGTGTTTGGAGTTTTGCTTGTATTGCTGATAATTGTGCTTGAATGCCTTGAATTTTACCCGAATCTTTAGTACTTCCAAGTTCGTCAAGGAGCTTGTTAATGGTTTTTTGTGTTTCACTGGCTTCTTCGTAGACGTCTTGGCCTTTTGCTGCTTGTCCTACCGTGTTCTGTTCGGCTTTTTTCACTTCTTGTGCGTAAAAATCATCTACTGCTTCTTTTGATCCTGCGCCCCCTGAGGGCTCTTTGTATTTAAGCTCTTCTTGCCATTTTTGCGCGTTTTTGCTGCCGCCGCCACCGCCGCCACCGCCGCCGCCGCCACCGCCACCGCCACTGCCCATTGATTGTTGAAAGTGGTTGAAATCTGAAGGGAGGGCGCCACTGCTCCCTTGCTTGTTAAACATGTCTTTCAATCCCGAGATGTCAGGCTTGACATTTAAGGAGTTATATAATTGTTTCGCTTGATCGAGCTGGCTCTTTAATTGCTCAAGCTGTTGTTTGCCTTGTTGAATTTGTTGTTTTGCTTTATCAACTTGTTGCTTCAATTGTTCAAGTTGCTTTCCCCCTTGCGTAAAAGATTGTAAATCGAATGTAGGCATTTGTGCGAAGGCATTTGTTTGAAAGCCAAATGAAGCTGCATAGACGGCTGTTGCCAATAAAAGTTTTTTCATTTCTTTGACCTTTCTTGAAAAATAGGAAGCCATTTTTCTGGAGATTGTCCAACTTCATCCATAATGGTCTCTAGGAGTTCAATATTCTTGGTGGTGCCACTTAAAATGGCTATTTCATCATCAAAGCCGCGTAAATTTAGCTCTGCTACAACTGAACTTTGCCCTTGTTTGATGAGAAAACGCCGTGACTCACGGCTTAATTCTGATTGTATCAGGTTAAATTCTCTGTCCGATAATTTAAAACCTTCTACATAATCCCCATGATTGCCCTTTTGATTGGGAAAATAAATCTGTGTTGGACATTGCTCTATAATGGTGTGAGCAATGGTCGAATTGATCGCATCTTTGGGAGATTGCGTTGCAAACAACATCAAACCATTTTGTTTACGAATAGTTTTCAGCCTGTCTTGCGCAAAGGCTTTAAAGGAATCATCCTCTAAGGCTTTCCAAAATTCATCAATGACAATGATAATACGACGCCCATCAATCAGAGATAAAATCCTATGAAAAAGATACATCATTAAAGGTGGACGAATTTCATTATTGTCTAAAAAATCCGTCATGTCATAACCAATAAATTTTGCATCAATGCCAATGTCGTCATCAGGATTGTCAAAAACCCACCCTAAGGCATTGCCTTTACACCATCTTTCTAAACGACCCGATATCCCCTCCCTGTGCGTGGTGTCAAAAAACATTTGTAAGGCCGAGATTGTCCGTTGTTCTTTTGGCAACAAGGCAAGCTGCTCAACAGCTGCCGTGATGTCTTGTCTTTCTGATTCACTGATCTTTTGATCTTCAGACGAAACAAGCTTTATAATCCATTGGCGTAAAAAAACTCTATCTGCTGGATTGTTATAGTCTAAGCCTTTTAGCGGTGCTATGCCTGTCGGTCTACCATTCTTCAAGGGCATATAAGTGCCGCCACCCGCTCTGACAAAAAGTTCTGCACCCCGATCTTTGTCAAAAAAGACCATATTGGGATCATGCTTTTGAAGTTGTGCTAAAAGAAAATTGACAATAACCGTTTTCCCAGAACCAGAGGGACCACAAACAAACGTATTGCCTAAATCACCAAAGTGAAAGTTAAAATAAAACGGTGAACCAGCAGAGGTTTTCATCAAGGCTACCGCTGGTCCCCACACATTGCCATCTATTTTCCCAACCGGAAAAGAATGAAAAGGAGAAAGCGCTGCATAATTGCGGCTTGTTATTGCACCAGAGCGGGTGCGATAAGCATAATTACCAGGCAATTGTGCCCACCAAGCTGCTGCTAACCCTAAATCTTCCCGCGCAATCACAGCCCCACCATCTGTGAGACGAGAACGCGCTTTGGCAAGATTATCCGCTAACTCTTGCGGCGTATCAGCAAAAACTGCCAATGATAAATGATGCTCCCCTAAAACAAAACGATTGGATTCAAGATCATCAAGCGCATCATCTAGCTCCATAATTTGTGAGCCCGCACGATCTCCTGCATTGACCATTTGGTTTTGTTTGCGCCCCATAATCTGCTTGGCAATGTTTTTGCTCTTGAAAACAAAAGATTGGGTGAAGATAAACTCAAAGGGAAGGGTGAGCAAACCATCCGCCATGCCTACCCTGGTTTTTGCTGGATATTCTTTCCAACCAAACATGCCCGCAAACCGTTGTTCCGCCTCGGTGCGTATTTCTATGATCTCTTTTCCAAAAATGAGACGGTCTGAATAAACAGTCGAAGCTATCGTCCCCCATGTGAGAGGGATACGTTCACGACGACCTCCCACCAATTGGTGGATAAACTCACTTTGCTGCGAATAAATATTACCTTCATGTTCATAAAGGCTCAGTCTTTTTGCACCATAACGCTCTAAATTTTGAATAAGATCTGTGGTAATATCTTCAAGCTTGCGAATGGACTCTGCATCAACTTCTGTCTTTTCTTGCTTGGCTTTGCCTAAACGTTTGAAAAACTCCACTAATTTATCCGTTTGATCAACGTGTGGATTCCACAAAATCGAAAGATAAAGATCATTGCGATAAAGCTCCTGTGAAACCATCCGCTCGCGATATTTATCATCTAATTGCTTGGCAAATGCCGATCTGAAAGTCCCATCCGGATAAACGGTTTCACGCTTTCTGATAATATGGCTATAAAGCGCTATCCGTTCATCCGCTATGTTTTTAAACAGATTATTGAGCTGTTCGTGAAGCACATTCAGATCAATAATATCCGCTGTCTCAAAGTTAATGCCTTCAAGTTTAATAACGGACATGAGAGCGCGTGAATCCAGCGCAATGATGTGTTTATTGACATGGCGCACATAAGGAATGATCGCCTCTGGCTGCTTTTCACGTTTGCGCTCTGTTCTATTCATTATAATTCCTCATAATTACGAATTAATCGTAATGGAGAAATACTTCCCCCACCCCATAGACTCGAATTTCTGGCAAAAATAGATGTCTTTTGCCATGTCAGAAGAATACGAAATTTGTTATGGTCATGCTTTAGGATTTCCTTGAATATGAAATGCAGCATCACACCAAAGGTGAGAAGAAAAATATTGCCTGCCATAATGAACAATATCATCGTTCCTATCCCATTTAATCCCATAGCTTCCACCGTCACGCCTGCGATCATTGCAGGGCGCGTGCAAGCAAGAAATAACGTATCTTCTGTTAGCTTGTCGTGCTCTTTCATGGCTTTGAAAGGCAACGTTTAATGGGAAAACATTGATACAATTTGCGTTGCACCCATAACAATGCCGATGCCAACACAAACAAAAAAAGCTTTACGCATTTCAACATAACCAGCAATCCATGCAAGCCCAATACCAGCAACCGCAATGGTTGCAATTGATGTTGCAATTTTTCCTGTTAAAGCTTCAATTATTTTATCAAGAGCAGTTTCAATTTTTCCGAAGCCGCCATCAGCAAATGCTGGTTCACTCAGTGCCATGAAGGCAATAAACAGCATCAATGCTGCTGTTAACCATTTCTTTTGGGTGTTGGATAGAGTAGTTTTTTGTAAGGTATGTTCACAACTGAACAAATTATTCATGTTTTTCATGAAAAATTCCCCGCTTTATGTTTAAGTTGATCGTAAGATTAATATTCAAAATATTAATCATGAATCATATAAATGAAAAAAATAAATTTTTCTATCGATAAATTAACAATATTTAATCTTTTATTATTTAATGAACAAAAAATATAGTAATATTCAAAATGATACTTTTAAAATCTCTTAGAGCAGCGCCTAAATATATTGTCTTAATTTGTATTATTATTTGGGGATACTTTTATTTAAGTAAAAATAATGAAGAACTTACTCAAAATTCTTTTTTAAAAGGATCAGAAAAGACAATAGAAAATCCCGTTCAAAATCCGAAGTCACAATTGATAGATTATGCAAACCAACAAGATGTAAACCAACAAAATGTGGTATTGCATCCAGAACCATTGTCATCACAATTTTATGAAGAAAATGTGCCGGTTTATTCAGGTGCTATACAGGTTACAAGTGGTGTGACCTTTAAAATGATTACGCTTGTGGACGATGGATGGAGAAAAAAGATTATCCGTGATATCCGCTTATATGGTGTGGAAAGCTGTGAAATGAGGCAATTTGCCTCACGCAACGGAGTTAAGTGGCCATGTGGTGCTTTTGTTACTGCTTGGCTTGTCTCAAAAACAATCGATAAAAATGTTACTTGTCGGCAAGCACGTGTCATTCAACAGGTTCATTATGCACAATGTTTTGTGGACGGGGTTGATCTGGCACGTTTGGGGCTTGCAGAAGGGTTGATGGTGTTAACACAAGATCAGCATAATTTTCCATCTCCAGCAGACTATAAAACTCTACAATCTGCTGCTCAAAAAGCACAAAATGGCTTATGGTCGAGCAAATTTCAACAACCAGAAGATTGGCGAAGAGATCACGGGAGCTATAATCCCATTGACCATAATTAATATTGACCATTATTGATAAAGCGTCTTTTCAAGCGCTATTTAAAAATCAAGACAATATTCCATTACAAACTTTATTAGGTAAAAGTTAATCATAATCCACACAGTCCTTGGTGGACAACTCTCATGATGAAAAATTATTGTGTTTAAAGCTCGCGTATGCATATAGGTTGCTCACTACAGCGCTATGTAAGAGCGCGTTCCCTTGGCTATACGTCATTTCGTTTTGCTTTTTAAATGAAAGGCTTTCTGCCTCTCAAACTCTTATATATTTATGAAGTAAATCATAATCGAGCTCAAAAGGCTCTCCACCAAAAAGAATAATAAAATCAGATTTTATGTCATTTATTGGATATAAAGATTCAGGCAACGCGTCATCTCTCACCATACATTCTATCGAATACGGACAATGATTGCAGCCCGCACTGCAATTTTCATTACAAATTACAATATTATCGCCCATGAAATTTCTTATTCAAGTTCATATAATCCAATACTAATTGTTTCATGAAAATATTTTGGTATAGAGAAAGATCAGAAATTTTTTTAGCCACAAACGCTTTTATCATTGGTAAAGCTTCATCCTTTGATATAGACAGCAAATGAGAAATATAGTCTATCCGTTCTTCTAAATTGAGAGATAATCTTGGACTGGTGAAAAATGTTAAGATATCCAATTCCGGACTGGCTTCTTGACATAAATCCCAATCCACTACCATAAAAGAACTATCAGGAGTAACAATGATATTATCAGGATGTAAATCTCCATGTGATAAGATTATATTCTTGCTTAATCGATCTTGAAAGATCTTATTGATTTGATCAATAATCGCCTTTTGATGTAGAAAATCCATTTGGCTCAATACAGTACCCCGGATAAACTCCCATTCGACTACTTCATCGCAAAGTGTTATCAAATTTGGTGCAGGATAGAGACTTTGTCGAAAAGAGCCATCCTTGATGTTTTCATTAATGCACGATGCTTCCGGATAAATTTGCCCATAGCAAAACTCTTGATGCTTGCGTTTCAAGAAATGTTGTTTTGACGATTGTGCATTTTCAGGCTGTAACCAAATGATTTCTTGCTTTTTGACAAAAATAATTAAAGCAGACCCCCCAAAAATCACAGCCATAATCACTGCTAACCACAAATTAGCTTGCCAGAATGTTGAAAAAACATGACCGTATAAAAAACTGAATGCAAAGGATACAACAGCTGTAATAATGGCTGTAAATGATAAAACAGTCGCGATAGCTTTGGGATCAATCAGTGAATTTATAAGAAGAGACGACAGATAAGATCGATAAGCAGATTTAAAAACACATAGCAGTAAAAATCCTAATATAAGAGCCGCAATGATTTGAAATGACATGAGAAAAAAAGCAATGGTTACCATACAACCAATCATTAAGACAGGAAAAATAGGATTTTGAAACTTTGAAAAATACTTCTGAAACAATATATTGGAACTTGCTGAAAAAAAATTCCCAATGATAAAAATAATCGAAACCAAAATAGCAGGTTGAAATGGCAAAAAATCAGAAAATGCGATAGAAACAGTTCGATTATTAACCAAAATAGCAAAAGCTGAAACTGCACTTAAAAAAATAAGAGTGAAGCGATAAGGATTTTTGACTTCTTTACGACTGGCGCACATAACTGTGAAAATACTCGGATGAGCGTTGATATGAAAACTATCTAATCCCTTCGTCAGTTTTGAAAACATAAAAATAGCAAAAATTAATGAAAGGACTTGAAAAATCACAGGCAATGCAGGATGCACATAATAAAGTATTCCCCCTAAAAAAATAAGTACCGTTGTCACACTATAGGTAACAGCAGCCACTTCGGACTTAACGGAAAACAGTGTGCGATGCTTTGGTACTACAGAAAAGAGTAAACTATCTTCCGCACCTGAGAAACAAGCGGCTGCTAATGTAATACACAACAAATAAGTGGCATAAGCAAAATATGCATAATTCATAAAAAGAGCTAAAAAACCGCAAAGAAAGAAAAACAGACCAGTATAAATAACGCGCTTACTTCCATAAACATCTGATAATAAACCCAAGGGGACTTCTAAGATCAAAGGAAGCAATAAAAAATAACTACCGATTAAAACAATATCCGCTTGCGACAAATGCAATTTTTCCGACAAAAAAAGTGGTAAAACAGCAACCACTAGAGCAGTAGACTTGCTAACACTATAAATCTTAAATTGCTTAACCTTATCCACAAAATACCTTCCCACGACATCCGCTACATGCGCCAGATTCTTTCAAAGATTTTAAAACGCTTTGAGCAGACCAATCTATTGCCTCATAATTTTGTAGATTCCCAAAAGCTTCTGAATAAAAGCAATTTTTTAAATCTCCATTATAGTCCAATACCAAGGATGAAAATGGAAATAAACACATTAACGGCGACGAAACGTACGTAGAATTTTCGCCTAAGTAATAATTAATACAATTTACAAAATTTTGTGACGTCCATGAGATTTTCTTTTCTTGGAACTTTTTATCTATATAAATCTGGAGGGGGGATTCTTTCCTTGATAATTCATCTCTCAAATGAAAAAGTGAGGCGTTTGGCGGAAGAGTTTTGTTTCTTAAAGCCTTAGATCGATCCTTTGTATTATTTTTTCTAGAAAAACTAAATGACGACGTATCGAGCGGCCTGAATCCGATATAATGGACATCTTTGCTTATACAAAAATCGATAAAATTAATAATATTTTCTAGAATCTCTTTGGTAACTGTCGCTCTTATTCCTATACTTTGCAGAGGTTGAAGATTCTTAACTGTTTCAATGTTTTTCCACACGCGATCAAATTTATTTGTCCCCCGTATATCATAATATCCTCCTCATATTGTTATTATGTGCCTTATTTATATTCAAGACAATTAGTATTTTGTAAAAAGTCTGAAGACTTATAACTTTATAATTGTAAAGTCAATTTAACTGTATTACGCAATATTCAGTTTGGAAAACAAATTGGCCTATACTGGTATAAATCGAAAAACTCTTTTGATCAGCTAATTTCCATTTTAATTATTAAGTTCATTCAAAAAGTATTATTCTTGATTTCAATGGTTATTTCACTTCAATCGCAATAAGAAATATGCAATGCTCTGCTTTATCAAGTAATTTTAAAAAGGTTTTTTTGGGCTGAAATAAAGAATAGTTGTTGCGTAAATCAGCTTCTCAGAAGAAAAATTTTTCAATTATTTTTCTGTTTTAATTGTAATTTTGTGAAATACTACTTGCGGTAAAATTACCTTTAAAAGAGGTTCTATTCGACGCTAAAATACAAACTTTTATTTCTTATTAAAGATACAATCATATTGATTTATAATGATAATCTAGCGTTATTCATATTGAATTAGACCCTCGAATAACGCAAGATTCTCTCATTCCAAACCTGTTTATGTTGAATCAATCAAAACCACTCGCTTGCACATAACAAGCGGGATGAGTGTGTGGATCAAATTTGTATAAGAAAGAACTAAAAATGGTTCTTATGTTTTTATCTAGAATTTGTTTTGGTAGCTTGTTTGTAAAATCTTTACCATATTGAAAATCTTTTTTTTTAATATAGCTTTGACCTTGACACGCTTTTTTCGAGCTATGAGTCGTTTCAAATAGAGGGAAATATAATGGCAAAAAAATAAAAACCCAACTGCGTTAACAGAAGGGTTTCTAAATACCTGTACGGTAAATTAAAAAAAATACAAAGTAATTTCCAATTTAATTTATCGTGATGCATTCTGCAAGAGAAATTTTGTAGAAAAGGGATATTTTTAGCATTTTTTTGCCTCCAATAGAGAGGTTTTAAAAATTATGGTTAATAAAACATCTGCTAGAAAATTAACTTCAAAGCACTGGGAATATATAAAAATTGCTGATAATACTGATATTGGACACATTAGTAGAAGCCAACTTATTTTTCTTGTACAAGAATTACCTATAATTGGTCTTATCAAAGGAACGGAAGTCCATTTATTAACCAAACTTTTGAATACTGTACCCGTTTCGCATTTTGAAAAAGGTAAAATTCCACTAGTTTTTAAAAGCAACCATCAAATTGGTCTGGAAATTGGTTGTACGTCTGTTCATGTAAGTAGATTACTTTCACGCCTTTTTGATAAAGGTCTTATTGTGATGCGGGATTCTGGTAATTATAAACGCTATAGTTTTAATTCTGCTAATCACGTACCAATTGCTTGTGGTATTGACCTTAGCATTTTAATCGCGCGTTACCCTGAACTTCAGCACTCTATTTTAACGATTAAAGAAGAAAAGAAACATCATGATATGGTTGTTAGGACCTTTTGTGGTGTTTGTCATCGATTGCAGCTTCGTATTGAAGAGATAAAATTTACATCTATTGCTTCAATGTTTTTAAATCGTATGAATAAGATTAAATCTGTTCTTGGGTCCCCTTTTAAAGCGTCTACCTTTAAATTGGAAAAAGCTATTAAGCTTTTTAATTGGCTCCTAGATCGTTTATTTTTTACAAAAATGTTATGCACAAATAACAAAAATGTTATGCAATTACATAATACAACCCCTAACTATGATTGTAATTGTAACAAAAACGAGTGTTCAGAAAAATCTGAACATACTCAAATCAATAACATGACCTTCGGTCATGAAAAAAAGGCTTATGAAAAAATAGAGAAAGGTAGAAGCGAATTATCCCTATCTTCAAAAAACACTACATTGCTTCCAATCAAATCAGAATTTTTAACGCAAGCTTTGCCTCATGTTGCTATGTTCATGAAACATGGATTGCAATCTGAAAGAGATTTAATCGGATCCATGGATTTTTTAGCGAAAATAAAGGGGATTTCTTTTCAGGAACTTGAAGAAGCTAAAGAGACTATGAGGAAAAAGATGTGCTTTCTTTTATAGCAAAAGAAAGCACATTGGGGGGATTAGAGTGACAGCTTTACATATTTTACTTTGAAAAGCGGTCTTTTTTATCTTTTTTCCACAAAAAATAAGTTACAAGTCCGAGAATGGGAACTCTCAATTTGGCAAAAGGGAAATGTTGACTGAGAGCTGCAAGGCTGGAAACGGTCGCGTCTGTCATGAGTTTGTGGCGTTGTTCTTCTGTCTTTTTTTGTTGGTCATAGCGTTGATAAGCCTTGAGAACACGATTGATAATAAGACCTAATCCTGCAAGAGAAAGACAAATTAAAAACATGATACTAGCGGCGGCAAGAGGTTTCATAACAGAACATAATGCAATAAAAACGATGATACATAAAAAAAGCAAAGACATGAAGAATGAAATGCCAATAAACCCATAGCAAATTGCTTGAAGGCGTACTTGTTTGACTGTGCTTTTAAGCCCTCCACCGACAAGATGGTTTAAAAGAGGAGCGATAAACTTATGCATTGCTTAACGACGCAGTAATTGAGAAAGAATAAAACCAACCCCTGCAGCAAACAAAACGCTTTTACCAGGATTTTTGCGAACGCATTGATTCATGGTTTGTTCAAGATCACTGATTTTTTCTTTTGCTTGAGACATCATGTCTTCACCACTTTCTTTCGCTGAGTGATATAGTTTTTCCGCTTTGTCTTTGGCGGCGTTGAATTTGTTTGCACCAAGATCTGTTAGGGTTGAGGTAATCCCTGAAATTTCAGTGCGTAACGTTTCTAATTGTCCTTGTAGGTCTTTTTCTACGGCTGATTTATCGTGCTGTGTTGTTTTATTATGGGCCATGATATTTTTCCCTCTTGATTCATTATATTTGCATTGGTGTGTTCATAGTGATCATTTGCATTGGAGTGAAAATTTTCACTGCTTGAGTAACGCCAAAAGTTTTTTTTGGTTCCTTTCACTTTGTCGAATTTAAAACTGTTTTTGATAAAATAAATCTTTCCTATACAATATGCTCTGTTCGTAAAGGATTACATCGGTTGAAAATTGTCTTATGCTTTTGCAGGAATTTAGCACCATTCTTCAGTTTCTCATGGCACAGTTTTTTTATAAAAGTTTTTTTAAAAAGCGTGTTGAGGCTTATTTTTTGGGCTTGTGACAGATAAAAAACATGGTTATTGTGATTTTGCGGCAGAAGTAATGTCATTTTTATGCTTTTGCAGAAGAAAAAGAAAATGCTATTTCTGTTCTTTGCTCTCTATGTATTTGAGGGCTAATCGCGCTCTCCCATTATACTTTTGGTCAGTTTAAGATATTGCGATCGTTCTTTTTTAAAAAAAGGTATATTTTTATTTGGATAGAAGGTACTTTAGTGCACTGATTGTTAGAGAAGTGCATATCCTTTTCTCCAAGGATTTTATGATATTTTTGCTGCTTATTCCATGAAAGAAATTATTTTGTTGGATTTAAAAGAGCCGCTGAAATGAAAGAAGCTTTGCGATATGAGGGATTTATTCAACAGGAACGATGATAAATTATTCTTATAAATGAAAATATTATATGCAATATTTCTTGTAAGTTTATCATTTTGCCTAATTTATGCAATAAATTGATTGAGTAAGATAAACTTGTTGAATTGTTAGAGAAAAATTTCTTGAGTGATTTCTTTAGAATAAGAGAGAGCTTGTGGAATAAAACTATACTTGATTTATCAAGTTTTCTTTCTTAAGAGGAATGCGAAAGCGACGTTAAAAGGGTAGTGGCATTGTGGAACAGTGATGCTGTGCGGGGTGACGATCCAGCTCATAAATAAAGATAAGAGCACAAGAATGTGAGATAAAAATGGAATCTGAAAC
The DNA here is from genome assembly GCF_042193775.1 of Bartonella sp. OD88NMGDW. Classification (NCBI taxonomy): domain Bacteria; kingdom Pseudomonadati; phylum Pseudomonadota; class Alphaproteobacteria; order Hyphomicrobiales; family Bartonellaceae; genus Bartonella; species Bartonella sp. OD88NMGDW. The sequence goes on from NZ_JBHIMA010000003.1 coordinate 151,007, forward strand.
AGTCCCTTTAGATAAAACAGTCCCTTTAGATAATATGTCTTCTATATTGACAGTGCATGATTTTTCTCCTCTTTCTATGTTTATGGCTGCTGATTGGGTGGTGAAAGCCGTTATCATTATTTTGTTACTTGCTTCACTTATGTCTTGGACAATTGCTTTTGTGAAAATTGTTGAGATCACTTTGGTAAAACGAAGAGTACGTCATGAACTTCAATTGGTTCTTAATGCTCAGACTCTTACGCGTTTGGCAGCTAGCTTGAAAGAAAGCAAAGGGGCTGGGGTGTTTTTTCTCAAAGAAGTTCTTAAAGAGGTGTATCTTTCTACACAACAGGTTCATTTTTCTGCTCCTGAAGGGATAAATAAAAGCTCTGGTGAAAAAACCAGTGCAGGGGAAAGTGCACAAACGATTGAAGATATTCTCTTTTATGAGGAGAGCAATCAATATGAAGATGTTTCCCGCGATGTTCGCGATGCTAAGGCTCGCGATGTTCATGAAGGTTTAAAAGAAAGGGTTCATTCACTTTTGTCACGCTGCTTGCTGGCTGCTACACGCCGTGTTGCATGTGGAAGCGCTGTTCTTGCAACTATTGGCGCAATTGCTCCCTTTGTTGGTCTTTTTGCAACTGTTTGGGGCATTATGAATTCTTTTATTGGGATTGCTCAGTCTCAAACAACGCGACTTGATGTGGTGGCGCCTGGAATTGCTGAAGCCTTATTCGCAACGGCTATTGGGCTTTTTGTAGCTATTCCCGCCGTTGTTATGTATAATAGCCTTATGCGTGCTTTGAGTGGTTATCGCAATGATTTAGGTGATATCGCTGCTGCTCTTGAAAGGCTCTTGAGCCGTGAACTTGATAGACAAAGACAACAGAAAAGTCATAAAAAATGAAAGCAAGCCTTAATAATGATTGGGATATGGACGAGAGTGGGTTGCAAAGCGAAATCAATGTGACCCCTTTTATTGATGTTGTATTGGTGTTGCTTATTGTTTTTATGGTTGCAGCGCCTTTGGCAACATCTGCCATTTCCGTTCAGCTTCCTTCTATAACTCAAGCACCTTCAGTGGTTCAGTCTGATGAACCCCTTTATGTTACTTTGCAAAAAGATCGTTCTCTTTACATTGGTGATCATCTTGTAGAACAGGCAGCTTTAAGAGAAGCTTTGTTGAGGGAAACTACGCAAAATTTAGAGACAAAAATTTTAATCAAAGCCGATAGCGAAATTGATTATGGTACTGTCATCGATTTATTAAATCAAATACGCATGGCTGGATATAATAAAATCGGTCTTGTAGGATTGCAAAACTCTACCAATCTTACCTCAAGAGGTGAGATCAATAATAAAACAACAGGGGTAGAGGACGTTGCTGTCGATGGAGCGGGTGGTAGCGCGGGTGGTAACGTTGTGGGGCATGTGAATGCCGTAATAACGGGCACTGCGGTAAACGCTAATATTCCAGCCGATGCCCTCTGACCAGTGATAAAAATAGCCTTTGTTGCAGGAAGCAAAGCATATGACTCAAAGTCGTAGAGTGAAATTGATGAGGGTTTTGTCGTGGATTTATTAAACCCAATACGCATGAGTTTGATATTACGCAGGGGAGGCATATGCAGGGGGTTTATATTATGCAGGGGGTTTATATATTGAATCGGTTTTTTTAGGATTAAGCACTGCTCATCTTGCCTCAAGAGGTGCGATCAAGAAAAACAGCAAGGGTGATTGTTGTGTGCCTTAATATATCTTAAAGCCCTTTTTGCGACGGTGTTTATAAATGGTATAACGGTAAAGCCTCCCGTAAAATAATAAAAAATCTATTGAACCTCACTATCTTTATGCTTAACAAAAGAGCAAGCGAGCACCATTATAGTATTTATATTTTCTCCCAATGTTGTGACAGTGCTGAGTACAAGTATTCATTATAGGCATTTTTCCAGTTTTTATCCACATGCTAGCCACGTTTGGAACGTGAGAGACATGCTTTTGATTGATTTAATATAAATAGATTTGCAATGAAACAATCTTACAGTATTGAGATCTCTCATTTAAGTTGAAAGACAATTCATTATTATAAATCAATATGATATATAGATTGTCGACATTACAAGCGGTGTGTGAGCTTTTAATGGTTAATGCCAATGTTTTTGTTATGGGGGAGGGGTATCCGGTGATAATGAAGTTTTGTGTAGTACAAGAAACGTAATTGAGAGATGATTGTTTAGAAGTGCGTTTAGTGAAAAAACTTTGAAAGTAGTAAACGCGCACTCCTTCTACACTTTAAAAGCCCAAGGGGTTTTAAGTGAAAGAGTGGTTAGAATAAGTGTGTGTTATATTTTAAGGGGAGCGATTTTTTCAGAGCTTCTTAAGTATGACCCGTTGAACCGAAACCTCCTGTTTCACGGCTCTCGTTATGGCTTTGGGTATTTTGCTCTGGTTCAATAGCGCAAACTTTGACTTGGAATACGGGGGCGATGACTGTTTGGGCAATGCGCATTCTCCGTTTAAATAGAAAAGTTTTCTTGGCTCGAATTGATAAGAAGAACTTTGACTTCACTTCCGGATAATCACACTCAATCGTTCCTAGAGTATTGAGGCATGTGATGGCGTGTTTTAAGGCTAAGCTAGAGCGTGGACGTATTTGTGCTTCAAGCCCACGTGATAAATGAAAAATAAGACCCGTTGGAATGAGTGCGCGCTGCCCTGGGGCAAGAACAAGCGTTTCTTCTTCTCCAATTGCTGCTTGTAAATCCAAGACCGGCAGAACCAGTCGTTGCGTAGTGAAGAAGTTTCCTTGTTCCAAGTGCAAGACGCTGAAGGGATAAAGTTAGGGCATGTGAAGATTGAGAAGAGACAGAGGAAGAGTAAGGATGATCGTTTAGAGGGGTGTTTGGTAAAAAAAACTTTGAAAGCAAATGCGCACTCCTTCTATACTTTAAAAGCCCGAAAGACTTTCAGTGAAAGAGTAGTTAGAATAAGCGAGTGTTATATTTTGAGGGGAGTGATTTTTTCAGAGCTTCTTAAGTATGTCCCGTTGAACCGAAACCTCCTGTTCCACGGCTCTCGTTATGGCTTTGGGTATTTTGCTCTGGTTCAATAGCGCAAACTTTGACTTGGAATACGGGGGCGATGACTGTTTGGGCAATGCGCATTCCCCGTTGGATAGAAAAGTCTTCTTGGCCTAAATTGATAAGAAGAACTTTGACTTCACCACGGTAATCACTATCAATCGTTCCTGGAGTGTTGAGGCATGTGATGCCGTGCTTTAAGGCTAAGCCAGAGCGTGGGCGTATTTGTGCCTCAAAACCAGGTTGAAGGTGAAAAATGAGACCCGTTGGAATGAGTGCGCGCTGCCCTGGGGCAAGAACAAGCGTTTCTTCTTCTCTAATTGCTGCCCGTAGATCAAGACCCGCAGAACCAGCCGTTGCGTAGTGAGGAAGTTCTAAACCTTGTCCATGCTCAAGACGCTGGATCGATAAGGTTATTTGTTGTGGAGGGGGAGAAGGAAATGCATTCGAGGAAGAAGGACTCTTTTGGCTGTTCAGGTGCGTAGAAGGCATGGTCAAAGCATCTCCAAAATAGAAAAAACAAACACAACTCTAACAAAAGATTCCGTTTGAAACAAGCAGCGAAAAATCTATAGATGGGACGATGGGTTTTGCTGCTTGTTTTGTATGGGAAATGCTTATTTTTCATGCTGTTTGTTTTAAATACTACCAATGAAGATACCCGTAGCAAAAACGAGCGCTCCGCCAATAATAACTTGTAACGATGCACGCCAAAAGGGAGTTGACATGAATTTGTTCTGAATCCAGACGATGGCGCCTAGTTCGAAAAAAACAATGATAAAAGCAATAATTGTTGCTACATAAAAAGAGTTGATCAAATAGGGAAGAGTATGGCCTAATCCTCCTAATGTTGTCATAATGCCGCTGGCAATACCTCTTTTTAATGGCGAACCACGCCCTGATAATTTTCCGTCATCGTGGGCTGCTTCTGTGAAACCCATTGAAAGTCCTGCACCAATTGAAGCTGAGAGCCCTATCAAAAAAGTTTGGTGCGTGTCTCCCGTGGCAAAAGCTGCGGCAAAAATGGGGGCAAGGGTCGAGACAGAGCCATCCATTAATCCTGCAAGACCTGGTTGAATCCAAGTCAAAAGTGTTTGTCTTTGCGTTTTCGAAGGTTTTTTTATGGTGTGATTTGCCGCTGTTGTTTTTGGGGATGGATGGCGGCTCTTGCCTTTCACAAGAGAAGTTTTGTCACATAATGAACCGATAGTGTTTGCACGATTATGGCAAGAAAGACACAAAAGTTGCTTATAATTTTTAAGCTCTTGAAGCCCCATGGCGGTAAAAACCGCGGCTTCCTTAGAGGAATAAGGTTCTAGAGCTTTTGCATATTTTAAATAGAGCGCCGCATGTTGCTCTTTTAATTTGAGCGCTTTAAGCATCACGTTTTGTGCTGAACGAAAGGACAGAGCTTTACGTTGTACAAATGAAAAAAACAATTTCAACATTTTCTGTTCCTTTGCACTTTAGAATAATTCTAAAACATAAGAAAAATAAACCAAAAGTCAATCTAAAAGTTAAAAACTGACAAATTACAAAAAGGTTGCACTGAGAAAAAAGGTGATGGGATGCTGAGAAAGTACAAGGAGATTTATCAAATGGAGACGACAGGGGCGCATGAAAGAAATAATTGCGTGAAAAAATTTAAGAGACAATGTGCTTTATTTTGCTAAAGGGGCGTTTCAATGAAGTATTTCAATGTATTGATGCTCGAGAATATAGGAAAGGAATAAGCTAGCATCATCATTCATTTGATGCGTTCAAAAGACTGTAACAGCTCTTGGACTTTGAAATGATTCTTTAAAAAGAGATCTTTTTCAAGGGATAAAAGCCCATTTCGCGAGGGGGCCCCTGTGAAGAGTATAGAAGGGTAGAGCCGCAAAATTTCCATGAAATAATATAAACTCCATTGAGTCTTCTTAATCTTTACGCTTCATAAAAGAGCAAGCCGGCATCATCGTACACCTTAGCTCCCAGTGTTGTGACAGTCTTTAGCACGGTTCATTATAGGCATGGCATTTTATTGTACAGTTTTACGCCACTTGATCCCACTTGTGGAGGTGTAAGACAGTATTCTTATGATATTTACGCGCATTTTAGCGTTGTTACAGCTTTTGCATTTAGGTGGATTTGTTAGCGTGTAACGAATTATCTTTTGTGCTGTAATTGCAGGGACAGGTTTAAGGGTGGGAGTGCATAAATGAAGAGATATTATCCATATTAAATTGTTTGAGATCACGCATAAAAATTTATGCTTTATGAAGGGGCATTTATCGCCTTGTAACTTGCCTGATATCTTGCATGAAAGCCCAAAATTCAGTAGGATTCTCTCACTTCAAAACTTCTTATATTGAAACAATTCAAATCATTTTCTTGTGGATCACAAGGAGGGGTGTGGGTGCTGTGTTTTTATTTAAAGTATGGGATGAGTTGAAATGTGAGAAGTGCATAATCTCTATGCGTTAACAAACGTTTTTGATGTTTTTAAAAAAGAGCGAAATTGTGCAGATAAAAAAGGGAGCATATATGGAAAATAGTGATGGTTTGAAATTTTGGCGGCTTTCTGAAAAACTAACAATACTGCAGGCAGCGCTTTTAATAGTTGGATTAAATCCAGGAAAGTATTTGTTTGTCAACAAATTAGAACCAGAAAAAAGTGATATTTACGAAGATAACCTTTCCGTATCATCAGAGAAAACTGCTAATTTCCGTGCAGCTTATCATGCTATCGTTCAAGCGGGAAAAAGCAATCGATTAGAGATAGAATGGTCGTACTATAATTTTTCGGATTTTATAGATGCAGATTCCTCATATGTTCGCGTTGATGATTTAAAAGAATGGCTTTCATCGCGTGGTCTGTACCCTCCATTTTTTTTCCCTGAGGATGATTCTGCTGAGACTAAGGACCAAAAATATTATGCGTTTCAAGATCCAACGCATCCACGTTATGCTCCAAAGCTTGCTGCTATTGTTGCGGCATGGGAAGCGGTGAGTGAGGTTGAGGGTGGTAAAACTGTTAAAGGAACGCTTGCAAAATGGTTGCAACAGAATGCTGATCAATATGATTTACACAATAAGAAAAATGGTAAGTTAAAAAAGGATGTTATTGAGGAATTAGCGGCTGTTGCGAATTGGGAACCTACCGGAGGGGCGCCTAAGACACCTGCCAGCTCTCTTTTATCAAAAGAAAAAAAATAAAAAGATCACTAAAATTGTGCTGCTTTTTTTGATAATTTTGAAGATAATCTCTTTTTCTGGGGGAGTTTTTTACTTTTCTTCCCTAGATTATAAGTAATTGTTTTTCAATGAAAATAATTTTTATAGTGTTCCTCTGACGGTTCAGACGGGGAAAATAGACATTTTGGGGCAGTAAAATTTACCCTGTAGTTTTCGTAACGTACCTCTCTATTTTTGTTTGATTTTTTTGGGCATTTTGCAATCCGTTGTCAATTTAAGGAGAGTAACATGATTAAAGTTAATCTTTTTTTTACTATGCGTAAAAGTGTGAAAATTTTTCGGGGAAATGTACGGATATTTGGCAATGTGCTGCGGATGAGGTGGTGCGTAAATCGTTTAGAGTAGGTCTATTATCGTGTTGGTTAAAGTTTGAACTTATCGTTGTTATGGAAAAGGTCAAAACTGAGCGCCATGTGCGCTCTCCATAAAGAAATCTTGTCATCTATGAGCGAGTGAGGATTTCTCTTGAAAAATTTGCACAATAGTAAAACTGGTTAGCAAAACCCGTTCTGTGGCGCAACAAAAAGAATGTCATAAATGATTATCTCATCATAAATATGCTCTAAGAATAACCCGTGCGTGGCGAAAGTCTATGGCGTAGTCGCTATAGATTTTTGCTCCGTGTGTGATGATCAATACTCTTGTTTATCTCTTGTCAATGCAAGTGCCCATGAAAGTGATGAGAGTCTATTGCTCCACTCTGATGCTTGGTTGTTCATGTTTAGAAACGACAAGTGTATTAAATGCGATAGGGCTGATAGAGGGGAGAACGCATCCTGTAAAAAATAGGTGTGTCTTTAAAATAAAGCTGATAAACGAAATTATTTTTTTATCTACCTTTTATACGGCGAGAAAAAGGCATTCAAAGCGCAAGCATTAGCAATTTAGCAGTAAATCCCCAAATAGCTTAACATATATCGTTTTTCGGAGAAGAGGAAGAAAAGTCTATCTGCAAAAGCTATGTTAGGTCGTGTGACCGGTGAAATAATGTGGTTAGGGCAATAAACAATTGTTATTGGTGAAGAGATAGAAATCGGTTGGGTGTTGATTTCTGTTTTACTACAGAATTTTCTTTGTTATATCGTAAAAACACTATTTTGCGGTTTGGTGATATAAGTTCTGTGTTTAGCGTTATCGTTATCAATCGGTTATCATATGGTAAGTAAACTAATATTATTCAGATTACATAAGCATTGTTAGCTTTCTTTACAGAAACAGATGCGTTCAAAGATGAATGGAGTATTCTGTGTAGTCTTAAAGCGTTTGAATCATTAAATGCTCTTTACTATTTTTTTCTTTTCAAAAATGCTGGCTTTTTCATCCGCTTCATCCGTATTGAGGGACGTAAATAAACAAGTTGTGAGGTCGAATATCTTTTGGTAAATTGAGCGATTGAACACTTCAAGAGCGCGAAGAACAAGGGATTGTTTGTTATGCCAAATTATGAAAATGTTTTTTTCAATCTTGGAAAGATATTCCCATTGCGGCAAATCATATAAAGTTTAAGCAACGGCAGCACGGTTTTTTGTGCAATGAAATGATAAATATGTACAACATCACGGTAATCTCCATGGGAAACTTTACCGGATTAACAGTACGGAGAGTGCCTTCTTCTTACCCAAAATCGCAGATATTTCAAAACAACAACGGTGGAGAATGAATGTTGGATATGTTCTAGGGAAGGTTGCAAAAAATGGCTAAAAAGTTCTCAAAAAAAATACTAAAAATGACGAAAGGAGCGGTTTCCCACTCCTTCGTTCCTATCTCCCCTTTCGGGGAAGCGGCCACCATTACTGATGCCGTGTATGCTGATATAGGTACACTTATTTTTCTCAAAAGTCAATACTGTAAATGCGGTAAATATTTGAGCATCAGAGCTACAACTTTATGAAAATCTTCGCAGGATAACCTTGGAACGGTACGTGAGCAACTTAAACGACTTACAGAAACTGTTGTGACATAATTGCAGATAATCCATGCTTTTTTATTCTCTATAGGAGATTGTATTGGATACGCAGCGGGATTATTGGGTTGTGATTTCGTTGAAAAAGGTAAAACTGTCACATTTCCATATAATTTTGCATTCTTAGAAAGCACTAAAACAGGCCGCTTTTTCCAAAATTCAGGGAGTATCGAATCATGAGGAAAATCGCACCAAAAAACTTGTCTGATGCGTGGTGCCGATTTGATTCGTGGTTTTATGTGAGGTGGTTTTTTGTAAGGAGCATTTAAATCCGTTTCTCTTATATGCTCGCGCCATGCATTATGATCATGTTCCATCATAACACATGGTTCTTCAAGTTTGGTTATATCTAAGGAAATAGGTGATAGGGTAGAAGGCGCTGTGTTCTTATCTTCAGCCATAGCAGACCATTTATATTTATCGGTCCCCTCACTTATTATTTTACGGCTTTTCTATCACGGGTTTTTATCAAAATGTTGCTCATAAGTACAGAGAGGTGAAACCATAAAATGGATATATCTGCTTATTTTTGTCTTTTGTGTACAACGCTAGAGGAGGGATGTTGGTGACTCGTTGGTGTTGGTGGGTTGGTTTGGCGGTGGGTGGTTTTGGGTGGTGATTGGTGACTGGAGGGTGTTGGTTAGGGGGAAGCGATTGGAGAGAACGAGTGCACGCGGTTTTGTTTCTATTTTATGATTAGAGTTTTTTATTGCTTGAAAAGAGCCCTTTTGAGGCAACATAAAAACTGATAAGCATGTAAAATAGGCTTGAGACGACATTCCAGCCGGCAAATGAAAGAAAAAGAAAGCGTGCGGATGCTTCAGAACAAGAAGGGGGATGAATGTTGTTTAATTGGTTAAGTAGCTGGTTAATGTCTGAGGTTTTTCTGACTGCGCTTAAACCACAACTGAGGGGAGCTGCCCAAAAGCCATATTCAACACCCGCATGATAAACGGCTAAAACAAGGCTGATGCACATTAAGACAAAAACACACAAAAATAAAAGTTGTATCCAAGCAGTTATGCGAAAAAAATATGCCCCAAAACCTGCTAAGAGCAAAAAGGGTATGGCCCCATAATAGGGAAAACGCTCTATGAGACACAAATCGCAAGGAAGATACCCTCCAAAATATTCAAAACCAAGGGCAAGACCTATTGTAGCGGACAAGCAAAAAGCGAGAAAAAAAGCCCATAAACTTTGTTCTTTTCTGCTGGGTTCAAGATGAAGGTGCTTGTATAAAAGTGGGTGAGAAGACAAAAGGCACGCCATTAAGTCTGTTCCTTATAAAAGCTTTTTGTTTAAAAAAGCTATGAAAATCCCATAAATTAAAACGAGACTAACACAACCAATGAGAATAATCCATTTGAAATGCTGTACTAGAAAATTCATTGCTTTTTGTCCAAAATGTTTAATCAGCCATGCGAGAAGATAAAAACGAGCGCCTCTAGAAAAAATACAAATAAGAATGAAAAGTTCAAGGTGTACACTCATTACACCGGCCAAAATTGTGACAATCTTGATGGGGGGAAGATGAAAAAAACCTGATGTTATCAGTAAAATGACTAGAAATTGCAGGGTTGCACTATTTTTCAGAGATTCAAAACTTTCAACCTTACCGTAAATTTCTAAAATGGGTTTGGCAAGAGTATCATAGGCAAAATGTCCGATAAACCAACCGGCAATGCCTCCTAATACAGAACAGATAGTCGCAATCAAAGCATAGTAATAAACCCGCTTTTGATGGATAAGCAGCATCGGAATATATAAAACATCTATCGGAATTGGAAAAACAGAACTTTCAATAAAGGCAATGAAACCAAGCCAGTGTGGTGCTGTACGCCGATTTGCTAAAGAAATCGTCCAAAGCTTTAATTTGTTTAATATCATGAGGCTTTCTATAAATTTAAGAGGTAAAGACTTTACAAATGAGATTGTTATAAATCCGGTAGAGAAATCCAATAAAGAAAATATTTCATAAAACAGATAAGAAAATGATATGAATTCTTAAAAAATGAGAAGTCTTCTGTTGACGAATCTGTGCTTCTTCATATAGTGCAAAAGAATAATCGACAAGTCTGTCTCTTATAGTCCTGTCTTTTATAGCAATGTGCGGGTGTGGTGGAACTGGTAGACGCGCCAGACTCAAAATCTGGTTCCGAGAGGAGTGTCGGTTCGAGTCCGACCACCCGCACCACTTCATAAATATTTTCCTTTATCCTGTTATGGCGCATCGTGTTGATTTATAAAACATGTGGAATTGATAAACAGTGTTCAATGTTTTGCATGTTGAATGAAAAACCTCGAATACCATAGGATTCTCTCATTTTAAGTCTGTTTATTTTAAATTGACCAAAATCATGTCTCTTGTACATTGCAAGCTGGATGCGCTATTGTGGAATGAAATTTTACAAAAAATGAATAAAAATGCCTCTTAATAAACCGTTTCAAGGGCATCATTGGGGGGTAGGAGTGTATGATGGATGGTGCCAGCTTGTACTTTTATCTTGCACTTTTATGAAGTGTAAAGATGGTGCTCTATAGATTTTATATTCTTGTGGGTGCTGTCGCAAAATGGGCTTGAGGGTTTTGAGAGATGTTTCTTTAAAACACGCATGTGAATTAGCAACCAAAGTGTTTTTGATTTGAATGTATTTGGGATTTGA
>NZ_JBHIMA010000003.1:162031-169537 GCF_042193775.1 Bartonella sp. OD88NMGDW
TTGAGAGATGTTTCTTTAAAACACGCATGTGAATTAGCAACCAAAGTGTTTTTGATTTGAATGTATTTGGGATTTGAATGTATTTGGGATTTGAGCGTGTTTGAGATTTGAATGTGTTTGGTTTGGAGCGCTGTCGTATGACATGAGGGGCGTGATCCAAAAAGATATGTGAGAAACAAAAACATGAGGCAATGCGTAATCTCCACTCTTTAAAAGACAGAGTTTTAGAGGCTTAAAAGATTGTGTTTTAGAGGCTTTATAGATTTTATATTCTTGTAGGTGCTGTCGCAAAATGGGCTTGAGGGTTTTGAGAGATGTTTCTTTAAAACACGCATGTGAATTAGCAACCAAAGTGTTTTTGATTTGAATGTATTTGGGATTTGAGCGTGTTTGAGATTTGAATGTGTTTGGTTTGGAGCGCTGTCGTATGACATGAGGGGCGTGATCGCCAAAAAGGTCCGTGAGAAATACAAGCATGAGGCAATGCGTAAACTCCTTTCTTTAAAAGACAGAGCTGTAGAGGCTTAAAAGATAGGGCTTTAGAGGTTTTTGAAAGTCGTAAAACCGAAGTAAAAGGAAATGGTAAGGTTGGAAACTGGTTTTTGCCTTGACAATTTCATATTCTCCCCAAATGAAGCTGTCTCCCCGTTACAGAAATTACATAAACAGAGAACCGCAATATCCTTTCTCTACTTTGGTATGCAATAGCTGTAAAACACTGTCATTTGAAGTGTGGTCATATAGGGCATACTTCCTTGAAAGGTTGCAGTATTTTTTTCAGTGTGTGTTGGATATTCTTAAGTTTGTTTTTTTGCTTTAGGTTTAAGGGCATTCCACGGGGAGGTGCCAAGAGAAGCCCGCCCCAAGAGTCCCCAAGAGTTGTTGTGTTCTTACAAACGGATATGATTTTAGAAATGGGTTTTTAGAATCTTGATCCTTCGAGAGTGGGGAGGCCAAGTTAACATCACCCTATAAAACTGCAATTGATGCACAATATCCATATTTATATTAAAGAAATATCTCTTAATAACTGCTCTCATTTATTTTATGATGGTGCTCAGTGGTATGGTGGTAAAGCTTTTATATTCCAAATGCATTACATGGAAGGGTGAGAGGATAGGAGCTTGCTTTAAGAGAGGGAGAGGCTTTATTGTTTCATGACTATTTGTTTACAGTTTAGTCCTAGTTTTTAGAATCTAGGTCTTTTTAGGGGGGAAAGAGGCATAAAAAAAACCCCGTTTTTAACAGGGGTTTTTAATAGTTCAATTTTTCTACAAAACTTAGAATTTATAAGCGATACCAAAGCGAAAATCATGCGTTTGAGAAGAGATTTTAAGGTCATCGTTTGCAAATTTCTTTTTAAAAAAATCTGAATAACGATATTCTGTACGCATGATGATATTATCTGTCATTGCAAGGTCAAAACCACCACCAATAGTGTAACCAAGCATTGTTTTTGTCTTATCTAACACATCGCCAGAAGCAAAAATTGTCGAATCTTCTTGCGATTTTGATAAAAGTGACATGATATATTGCATCTGTGTATAGGCTACACCCCCTGCAATATAAGGCATAAGACGATGGGAAGCAAAACCAATACGCGCACGCGCAGCACCAGACCATGTTTCTTTTAATGTTACACTGCTGACAACAATGTCACCATAGTTGGGGATTGTTTCATCCTGAGCTGCAGGTTTTATGATAGGAATCCCAGCTTCTTTAAAGGCAATGTTAATGGAGTCTAATTCATTTAGAATTTTCTTTCCATTGTCTGTTTGGGTGCTTTTCTTCCCAGACCAGACTATGTCCGTATCAAAACCGAAAACAAGGTCATCTCCCAGATCAATATTAGAACCTGCATACAAACCTGCTCTCAATCCTGACGGTTTCGGTGATAGAGTTCTATCAACCCAAGCCCATTTTCCATCCCTGGCTTCTTGTGCGTAATCTAGAATATTTTTACTGGAAAAATATCCAATTTGTCCTCCAAAATAAAAACCAGACCAAGAAAAAGGTGCAGAAACAGTAACCGGTGAGATACGTGACGATGAATCATTTTGCAATGAAACCTTCGGTTTTGATTGCTCAAAGATTACCGTATCTGCTGCTTGCGCTGTTGAAGTGGTAATGAAAGTGAAAATAGATAGTGCAATTAAACATTTTGTTTTCATAAAAACGTCCCCAGTTTATTTCGAATACAAAGTGTATTATATACAAATTGGTTAAAGAAATCTATATTTAATATCATTATGAAAATTAAAATACTCAAAAAATCTATAATTACCCATATTTAAGCGTTCTTAAAACTTTCTTTCATGCTATTATCCCGCGTTTGTATTGATTTTTCAGTATTTTTTATATACGCCTCTTCAGAGTTCTCTGTGTTTTAGAAAAAATTATAGTATAGTAAACGAGCTTTTTATTTGTTTAAAAAAACATTATTTTATATATATTAAAAACACTCTTTGTTATTAAGTGTTAAATATATTATCCACTATGATTGATATCAAAGTGCTTAATATTCAATTAGTGGCAAAATGCGTATTGGCACTATCATATTCTTTTCTCGTTTCTGATATTGCGTAGCTTTGTATTGCGATAGCCTTTTGAGCACTTGAGAGGATGAGCGACTTTATTTCTTTATTTCTTTTTTTATCTATATGCCACTTTTGCTTATGACAATCCAAGCGAATAGTTTTGATTGATTGAATGGAATACGAAGAATAAGAAGGAGAAAAGTGCGAGAATTTAAAGTTTCATGAGGTTTCTCATGCGCCATGTAAAACGATAAATTCTCCTTTTCGTTCGCTTAAAGCCGGAACGTGGATGAGAGCCTAAAAACTGAATGTCGTTGGTGATTTTTAAGAGATTAACTTTAAAGAGATTAGCGCGTACACTTAGGTTTTTACGGAAATGGGTGAGGGCGCTATGATGGGTAAATGCCTCAAATTTCTTGCGAGTTGTCAAGGATATCCCCGTCAGAGAGCTGATTGTTTCAGCAAAGTCCAAAACCTTTCGGTGCATTGAGTTTTTTTCCAACAGCTGTTCCTCTATTGAGCACCCCTATCTTCACGCTTTATAAAAATGCTCCCAGACCCATTTCACGATGGTGGCTCGTGAATGGTATAACGATAAAGCCATTGAGCACTTCTATCTTCACGTTTCATAAAGAAGCAAGCCGGCATCATCATTATATTTGCCAGCCCGTGGCTGTTGTGACAGACTTCTCCACAATGTTGTGACAGTTCATGGCACTTGAGGCGGTTCATTAGAGGCGTGTTTAGTCCTTTCTTATCTTATACAATTTCTATCCACACATTCACTTCGCCACACATTTATCTCGCTTGTGATGTGCAAGTGAGTGATTTTGATTGATTCAACATAGGACAGATTTAAAACGGGAAAATCCTATGGTATTCAGAATTCTCATTCAATATGGATAACGCTAGATGATCATTATAAATCAATACATCATCTCATTGAGATAAGAGCTACCTACAGAATGTATCAATAATGATAACATTGTAAAGCGTAACTACTATGAATTCATTAATCTTTTATATTTCGATTGAAATTATGCCTATTAATACCGATTTTTTGAGCTCATTCTGTTTGGTTAATAGCTAATAGATTGTCAAAATCAAGATGCGAAGCTAGAATGAAAAACACTTTAAGATCATATCCATTTAAATCACTTTCTGCCAGTATAGCCATTGGGTGTTGAGCCATGACTATCCACTTCTTTCCAAAACCGGATATTCCTTTCCAAAGCCGTTGTGCCTTTTAAGTACAATATAAGCAACATAAGCAACAAAACCACTCATAGCATAAATGTGGACCAGAGCCTAAAATGAACGCTGTGGGTAATCGTTATCGGTCATCATCGGGGTGTGTGCTTACACCCCGATCTTTTGACAGAAAGATTTGTTTTAAGACGTTTACATCTTTTTTAGTGGGTTGTTTATTGGGGAGCAATCATCTTTTTGGGATCAACTAATCGGTCATAATCCTCTATAGAAACGCCAGCTTTTAATGCTTCGGTGCGCAAAGTTGTATCGTGTTTATGCGCTGCTTTGGCAATTTCAGCAGCTTTTTCATAGCCAATTTCTGGTGCAAGAGCTGTGACTAACATGAGTGAGCGCTCCATGAGCGAGTGAATATGAACGCGATTGGCTCGTAATCCTTGAATGCAATGCATATCGAAAGAGCGCATGCAATCACCAAGAAGGGTAATTGATTGTAAAACGTTATAGCCAATAACAGGTTTATAAACGTTGAGTTCAAAATGTCCTTGACTTGCGGCAAAGGTTACGCTGGTGTGATTACCAAAAACTTGACATGCGACCATGGTTAAGGCTTCACATTGCGTGGGGTTAACTTTGCCGGGCATAATAGAAGATCCGGGTTCATTTTCAGGAAGACTGAGTTCCCCTAAACCGGAACGTGGACCAGAGCCTAAAAACCGAATGTCATTTGCAATTTTAAACAGATCAGCAGCGAGAGCATTCAAGCTTCCGTGGAAATGCGCAAGGGCGCCATGATGGGCGAGTGCTTCAAATTTATTGCTGGCAGTTTGGAACGTTATTCCTGTGAAAGCGCTCACTGTTTTTGCAAAAGCAATGTCAAAACCTTTTGGTGCATTCAGCCCTGTGCCAACAGCTGTGCCACCTTGAGCAAGCATGTGGACATCGGTTAGAGCATTTTCAATGCGCTGAAGATTGGCTTCTAATGCGGCACGATAGCCTGAAAATTCTTGCCCTAGGGTTAAAGGCGTTGCATCTTGGGTATGGGTGCGGCCGATTTTAATTATGTCTGCAAATTCTTGCTCTTTTTGTTTTAATGTAGCAATAAGAGCTTCAAGGATTGGTAGTAAGTGTTGGCGTGTTTGCAACGTGGTGGCAATGTGAAGCGCTGTGGGAAAGGAATCGTTCGATGATTGACTCATATTGACATGGTCATTGGGATGAACTGGTTTTTTGCTTCCAAGTTTTCCTCCCAAAATCTTACTGGCACGATTAGCAATGACTTCATTGACATTCATATTGCTTTGTGTGCCAGAACCTGTTTGCCAGACGGAGAGTGGAAAATGCGTATCAAAATCGCCGGCAAGCACTTCATCGGCGGCGGCAATAATTGCTTTTCCAATATTTTCTGGTAGTTTTCCTTTGTCCATATTTACAACAGCTGCAGCCTTTTTGATAAGGGCTAAGGCATAGATGATGGCAAGAGGCTGCTTTTCACTACCAATATTAAAATTATGCAGAGAACGTTCAGTTTGTGCGCCCCAATAACGATCTTGACGTACCGCAATCGTTCCAAAGCTATCCGTTTCCTGACGTGTTTCAACCATGATAAGATCCTTTTTTGTTCACGGGTTCTCAAAAAGATAGATAACGCGAAAGTGCAATAAGAGGCAAGACTTTGAAGCTTCATTTAGAGAAATTATTTTTATGGCTATTCTTGACATTAAGAGATGCCGATTTTATATCTAACTCATACTAGCACTCTCAAGCTATGAGTGCTAGCAAGAACTTTTAAGATTAATGCAATTATGTTCAGTTTTAAGGATTTAAAACATGGCTAATATACAATTCCGCCCACTTCACGATCGTGTCGTTGTCCGTCGGGTTGAATCTGAAAATAAAACGGCTGGTGGGATTATCATCCCTGATACAGCAAAAGAAAAACCCCAAGAAGGCGAAGTGATTGCTGTTGGCAATGGCGCTCTCGATGATAACGGAAAGCGCGTGCCTTTAGAAGTTAAAACAGGAGACCGTATCCTCTTTGGAAAATGGTCTGGAACTGAAGTCAAGATTAATGGGGAAGATCTCCTCATCATGAAAGAATCTGACATTATGGGAATTATGGGCTAATTGAAGCACTTAGTTTTTCATTGTGTACTATTTTGAGAAAACTCCAAGGAGAAATTAAATGGCTGCTAAAGAAGTCAAATTTGGCCGTGAAGCGCGTGAGCGTTTGTTGCGCGGTGTCGACATCCTTGCTAATGCTGTTAAGGTGACACTCGGCCCTAAAGGTCGTAATGTGGTGATTGATAAATCATTCGGTGCGCCTCGCATCACAAAAGATGGTGTATCCGTTGCAAAGGAAATTGAACTTGAAGATAAGTTCGAAAATATGGGTGCACAAATGTTGCGCGAAGTTGCTTCTAAAACCAATGATATCGCTGGTGATGGAACAACAACAGCAACTGTTTTAGGACAAGCTATTGTGCAAGAAGGCGTTAAAGCTGTTGCTGCGGGCATGAACCCAATGGATCTTAAACGCGGGATTGATGCTGCTGTGGATGAAGTGGTGGCAAACCTCTTCAAAAAAGCAAAAAAAATCCAAACTTCAGCAGAAATTGCACAAGTAGGAACCATTTCTGCTAATGGCGCTGCTGAAATCGGTAAAATGATCGCTGATGCTATGGAAAAAGTGGGCAATGAAGGCGTCATTACCGTGGAAGAAGCTAAAACCGCTGAAACGGAATTAGAAGTCGTTGAAGGTATGCAATTTGACCGTGGGTATCTTTCCCCTTATTTTGTCACAAATGCTGAGAAAATGGTCGCTGACCTTGATGATCCTTACATTCTCATTCACGAAAAGAAATTGTCTAATTTGCAATCTCTTCTTCCTGTGCTTGAAGCTGTTGTGCAATCTGGAAAACCACTTCTCATTATCGCTGAAGATGTGGAAGGTGAAGCTTTGGCAACGCTCGTGGTTAACAAGTTGCGTGGTGGTTTGAAAATTGCTGCTGTAAAAGCACCAGGATTTGGTGATCGCCGTAAAGCAATGTTAGAGGATATCGCAATCTTAACATCCGGACAGGTTATTTCTGAAGATGTGGGCATTAAACTTGAAAATGTCACTTTGGATATGCTTGGACGTGCAAAGAAAGTGAATATTTCTAAAGAAAACACCACCATTATTGATGGTGCTGGACAAAAGTCTGAAATTACTGCTCGCGTTAATCAAATCAAGGCTCAGATCGAAGAAACAACTTCTGACTATGACCGTGAAAAATTGCAAGAAAGACTTGCTAAACTCGCTGGTGGTGTTGCTGTTATCCGTGTTGGTGGTGCAACAGAAGTTGAAGTGAAAGAAAAGAAAGACCGCGTTGATGATGCTTTGAATGCAACACGTGCTGCTGTTGAAGAAGGTATTGTTGCTGGTGGTGGTACCGCATTGTTGCGTGCAGCAAATGCGTTGACCGTTAAGGGAAGTAATCCTGACCAAGAAGCTGGTATTCATATCGTTCGTCGTGCTCTCCAAGCGCCAGCACGTCAAATCGCAACCAATGCCGGTGAAGAAGCCGCGATTATTGTGGGCAAAGTGTTGGAAAATAATGCTGACACTTATGGTTACAATACCGCCACGGGTGAATTTGGTGATTTGATTGCTTTGGGAATTGTTGATCCAGTGAAAGTTGTGCGTTCTGCTCTCCAGAATGCGGCTTCAATTGCTAGCCTTCTGATTACAACAGAAGCAATGGTTGCTGAAGTTCCA
>NZ_JBHIMA010000003.1:169637-198269 GCF_042193775.1 Bartonella sp. OD88NMGDW
TTCTAAGCTCTTATTCCATAGAAGTAATAAAGAAACGGGCCTTCTGTGCCCGTTTTTTTTAATGCTTTTTCACGTTTTGCAACCGGTGAATTTGGTGATTTGATTGCTTTCAAGAATTGTTGATCCAGTGAAAGTTTTTGCGTTCTGCTCTCCAGAATGCGGCTTCAATTGCTAGCCTTCTGATTACAACAGAAGCAATGGTTGCTGAAGTTCCAAAGAAAGATACACCAATGCCTCCAATGCTTAGGTGGCGGAATGGGTGGAATGGGCGGAATGGATTTCTAAGCTCTTATTCCATAGAAGTAATAAAGAAACGGGCCTTCTGTGCCCGTTTTTTTTAATGCTTTTTCACGTTTCGTACAGTTCTTCCTTTTATGATAGTGATCTTATAGCATTTTGTTATTTTTCATTGGTTGATGTATCGCTATTGTGAATAGATCTCTCTCTTTATTCATGACTTTTTCTCTTGCATTTATGAGATGTTTTTATTGTGCGGGGATCGTGGTTTCTTTTGAAAATATTTTAGTGATAAAAATATAACTATTTGATTTATAGTCATTTATTCCTAATACAGTTCTATTTTTTCATTTTAAGTTTATGCATGCACCATTAAAAAAATCCTGTGTTTGCGCTTTAGAAGGGCGAATGGTTTTTATGAACTAACGCAAGAGTTTGTATTCATTGAAAGTTGAAGAGAGAAAGTTGGACAGAGCATGTTGGGTCTTGTTTGTTTTTTTTATGAATAAGATGTTGGTATTTCAAGCTTTTGTATGAAAAAATAAGGGTTTTCTCTGTTAAAGGGCTTTTGTATACTGGGACAAGCATATCTCTGTTTGGTTAATCTCTGCAATAGAAAGACAGCCTCATTGAGAAAGAATGTAAAGGTATATAAGCACGCGTCTTGTCATCATCTTTTTGCTTTATGACTTTTAAAGGTATTTATAGTAATATCTTATTAAATAATGAAGATGATGCCTCAAACTTTTGTTGCTTGCGTATCTTTTTTTTGTGAAATCCCTCACGTAAAATAGAAAAGCCGCAAATATATTTGTCTCCAAATATATATTTTTGCATATTGACATGTTTTTAAGAGACATCTTGCTTGTCACACCGATTTCGCAATGGATTTGTGAATGGTATAAGGGCAAAGTTCTCATGAAGTGCATAAAACTATAGGGCACGATCATCTTTACGCTTAATAAAAGAATACGCTTGCGTTATCATATACTTTTCCAGCTCTCAATGTTATGACAAGCCGTTGGTCCGTGAGACGGTGAGGCGTGCCTTGCTTGTATAGTTTTGACCCATACACTGTAATGTGCAAGCGACATAGTTTGGATTATTTTAAAAGGAAACAGGTTGGGAAATGAGAAAATCCTGCGATATGCAGGGCTTTAATTCAAGTTGAAGAGTGCTTAATGATAATTATAAATCAATGTGATGTGGTTTTACGGTTTTCAAGAGCATTGCATTCTTGCAAATAATGATAATCATGTATTGCTTCATATTTTTTAATGGGTTTTAATGGAACAACGCTTTTATTGATCAGAATTATTCATTGTTTTGTATGTTGAATAAGAGATTTTTATTGCGGTGGATTTTTTCATTTCAATTCTTTCTTATGTTGAAACAATCGCAATCGTTTTCTTATACCTCACAAGTGGAGAGAGCTAGGGTGAAATACTGAAAGAAAATAAAAATGCCTCTCATGAATATTTTCAAATAGTCAGTTTTTTTATAAACAGAGTTTTTATAAACAGAGGCGGTATAAATATTGGGGATTTATGCGTAGGGAGGTGTCTGATTGCTCTTTTTTTTAAAGTGTAAAGATAAGGGGATTTTAGGCAAGTTAATACTTTTTGCGTTGTTTACTTATGCAATTATTAAAAAAATATCTCTAAATATTTTTAAATTTTTTCGCGATGGTATCTTCCCGATGGGATTTGTGAAGAGTATAAAATATTTTTTAGTATCAATAGGTTATTTTAGAAAATGTGCGTTGGTATGATCCTTTTCTTATGTTAGTAAAGTTGTTGACTCACGCGTTTGTTAAAAATCTCTCTTCATGCTCCTAAATTCATTTCATGAAAGCGTTTTTGAAGAGTGTGTAAAAATTTCCCATGAGACGTGAAAAATCATCAATAAAATCTCCGTGTTTTCAAAAAATAACGAATGGCTTTTTATTTAAAAAAAGATTTAACACGTCTCATGTTTTTTATTTATTTTAGAGCTGAATATTCGATTTTTGTGTAAAAATACTTGCTAACGCATCTATGATACGTGAGAAATCAAGCGCTAATAGGAAAATGATAAATATAATCCACTTCGTATAACGTGACATCATTTTTACACTTTTATAAGTTGTGATGATTTCTTGTAGGATTTCTTTTTCCTTTTCTGTAAGCTCTGTTTGTTTTTCTGTTTTTTTTCTAGCCATGTTTCCACCCACACAAGCCTTCCCCTTGTTTGTTATGCTTTAAAATATCTCTTGCGAGATTTGAACTGATGGTATTGAGATCTTTTTTGTCTAAATAAATGGGCATCCAACCAACGCAAGAAAAAGGCTCATTTATTGTTTTTATCGCGCAACCAGTAAGTAAGAGCAGCGCGTACATCAGCATCATTTTTTTGATTAATTTCATTCTCCACCTCTAGCCGTGTTATTGATGACTTTAGCGTTTTTTCTATTTGCTTTTGTTGTTCAATCTTTTTTCCAAGAGTGAAAGCTTTTGCTAAAGCGATAAAAAAAGCGGTCAGAGCCGCTCCTGTTATCATCAGATTTTTTTTCATCCACCACATCATAAGCGCTGCTCCCGAAACCGTTTTGCCACAAAGAAGATGCCTGCACAGGCGGCTAAAACCATAATGGCTGCCAATGCCCATTGGATGGGACCATTGCCTGCCAATAAGCCTCCAAGTCCAGAAAAAGAACCAATAATCGGTGTAAGCGCTTCTGCTTTGAAAAATCCCATTGGTGCTTGCGTTTCTACGGTTTGGTAGTTGGGAGAAACATAAGCACCTTTTGCCCATAATCCTGCTTCGGCTGCACGACGGTGCACTAGACCGTGAAGACGCTTTCCTCCTGCTTTGGTCCACTTTTGTAATTCAGCAGGGACGGCTTCATATTCGCCGTTATTGAGTTTTTTGAGCAGGGTCGAATTACAAAAAGCCGAAGCTCCTATATTATAGCAAAACGATACGAGCGCAGCGAATTGTTCATCCGTTAAGGAAACCGTCACATTTGTTTCAACGGTATTTTCAAATTGTCTTAAATCTTGAGAAAGAACTTCTTCTGCTTGCTTTTCAGTAATGATCATGCCTTTGTGAACGAACGGTTTTCCAGCAGCGCTGATATGTCCATAGCCGATTGTCCACACCCCGATGGCATCTTTATAGGCGTTCAAACGCAATCCTTCCCATTGTTTAATGAGTGCAAGCCCTGCTGATGATATTTTTCTCATTTGCTTCTCCATAAAATAAAGCCTCACTTTAAAGTGAGGCTGGTCGACACATTAAAAGTGAAATTTTTCACTCTGCAAAAACAGAAGAGACGTGAAAATTTAATGAAATCAAAAGGTTAGTTGTAGCATCTTAAGGGAATGAGGTCATGGTTGTCCAAGTGGGATAATGGTTGGGCTGGTGTTTTCCGTTGAGAGATGTTGTTGGTTTTGAGACTTGGTGCTGTTGATGTACGCAATGGCATTACGGTGGCATTACGGTTGTGTTAGCGGTGGCATGAGAAGTGAGGTTGGAGGGGTGACATATATGTTGGTGAATGGAATTCTTAGAAGGCATTGTTGGCGCGGCAGGGGTTGGAGGGTTGCACAATGATTTGTGTTAGCATTGGTGTTGGTGATTGCGGTTGTTTTGGCGGTGGTTGTGAGGGGGGAGAGATGGAGAGAACGGATGGTGTGATTGTGGGGGACAGAGAGTGGCTGTTTGCGGTTGTTTTGGCAAGTGGTACTGATGTGGAGGCGCTTGAGATAAAAGTGGACAACTCTTAGAAAAAAGCTACAGGAGGAGGCGGGTGCTTTTACTTAACATCCAAAATCCTAAAATATTTTATGTATTCAGCTTTTTGTCTTTAAGAGGTCACGTTGCTTGCTGTTTAACTCTTTAATTGCTTACAAACGGAAAAAAAGATTTGCTAACAGCAATTTATACCCCACCGTCAAGCAGCAGAGCCTCGTTCTTTATGGATATGGAAAAAAACTCAATTACATCATCAAAGATTTGTATTCAGTGAGCCTTTTTTGGGTGGGAGGAAACAGAAACAGTTTTTCCTTCTGTTGTTCTTAAGTTTTTTTCAAATCTCTCTCTCAGAGTTTCACCTTTTTTGTTTACTGTTTCATGTTCAGCATCCGGATTGGCTTTTAAATATTGTTCTAGACGTTTTCTTCCTTGCGCATGTTTGTATAAACTAATGGGAAGATAGGAATCTAACTTTTCAGCAGATAAAGATGAATTTTGTTCACATAATACACCCTTAACATTATCTTTGTGCAATCTTGCTAATTTATCAGATTCAAGATGAAGCTTTTTGGCGAGGCTTAAGCTGAACATCCCACATTCAGAAGAGCTTCGCTGAATATCCATTTCTGCCGTGGTAAAAGAATAAGGAGGCAGTTGAAGACATTGAAGGGTTTGATTTATTTTTATCCCTAGTTTGCAAGCAGTGATATTCTGAAATGTTGTAGGTTCAAGCATAATCAAAGAGATTTTGTCATCAACTTTTTGATAATCAAGGACTGCAAAGTGGATTTTGCTTCCCGAATTTACTATAAATCGAGCAGATTTTGCGTCGCTCTCAACGACTTCTTTTAGTGCGTGTGAAAACTCTTCTGCTGTAAGAGCCAATTTGAGATTCATTGCTGGATATTTGCTGTTTGCTTTTTCTACGAGAGCCGGCATCAATCTAATATCTATGTTTTCATAATAAGAGTTAATCCAACGGCCGGTGACGAGATCATCTTCTAAGTCTGTAATAATAGCTTTCAACTTTTCCTGACTCAAGGTGCTCTCTTCTTTTTGAGGAGCGTTGAGTTGTTCTAAACGGGCAATAAGGCTTTCTAAGGATTCATTTTCGATGTTACTTTCTGCTATTTGTGAGGCATGAGCGGCAGTATCTTTTGAATTTTGTGGCTTCATAATATGAACCTCCGTGGTTATAATCGGGAGGCAATATTATTTTTTATATTTTGACCAAATAATGTTTTGAAAAAGAACCTTTATTTCTTGAAGATTAAGGAAAAAATCATTTTTCAGCTGCTTTATAAGAAAGTGCGGGCTGGTCTTTTCAAAACTTGCGTGTTTTATGTTTGTTCAAAGTTTTAAAATACGGGCTTTAAAATGGGCTACTTTTAATAGAATATTATTGTTTTGCCTTTTGTTTGAAGAGGTAATTGCTCACTTTTTGCATTGTTACTTCTTTCAAAGGGAAAAGAAGATTGGCTAATAGCATTTATATCTTACCGTAAAGCCGCAGGGCTTCATTCTTTGTGGATGTGGAATACGGATATGGCTAAAACACTCATTACATCTTACATCATCAGAGATTTGTATTCCGTCGCTCTTTTTCTATGTTGTGAAACAGAAACAGTTTTTCCTTCTGCTGAACTTAAGCTTCTTTCAAATCTCTCTCTCAGAGTTTCGCCTTTTTTGTTTACTGTTTCATGTTCCGCATCCGGATTGGCTTTTAGATATTCCCCAAGACGTCTTCTTCCTTGCACGTGTTTATAAAAAGTGGTTGGAAGATATGTATCTAACTTTTCAGCAGATAAAGGCGTATCTGGTTCACATAACACACCCTTAATATTATCTTTGTGCAGTCGTTCTAATTTTTGAGCTTCCGAATAAAGCTTTTTGGCAAGGCTTAAGCTGAACATTCCACATTCAGAAGAGCTTCGCTGAATGTCCATTTCTGCCATGGCAAAAGAACAGTTAGACAATTCATGCGCTTTAAGGGCCAGTTGTGTCCTTAATGCTAGCACTGCTGATCTCATATTGTTAAGTGTTGTAGGTTCAAAAAATATCACGGACGTTTTGTCATCGATGGTTTGATGATCAATCACTGAAAAATGAATTCCTCTATCCTTTGTGTGAATGATAAATCTAGAAGATTGAATGCCGTTTTCGATGGCTTCTTTTAGTGCAAGGGCAAAGTCGTGAGATGACGCTACCAATTGAAGGCGCATTTCAGGATATTTACGATTTGCTTGTTCCACTAAGGCTGGCATCAGTTTAAGATCTATGCTTGCATAATCAGTTGTAAACCAACGATCCGTTGAGATGTCTTCTTCTAAACGAGCAATGATATTTTTTAATTCCTCATGATTGAACGGGACATTTCCTTCTTTTTCGCTGCTTTGTTGTTCTGAATGTGCAGCAAGATTGTCTAATGATGCAGTTGCACGCGCCCCTTCTGGTGCATTTGCCCTTCCTTGTGTTTGTGAGGAATAAGGGAGAGAAGAATCTTGTGGCTTCATAATATTAGCTTCCATATTGATAATCAATGGATGACATTATGTTCTTCAATTCTGGCTAAACAATGTTTTGAAAAAAAGCCTTCGCATCTTGAAAAATGAGGCGATGAAAGCATATCCTGGTCGTTTTCATATTTTATATTCGTGTAGTGCTCATCATTTCTGTGATGTGTTGTATCCGTATTTTTATTGGGGTATTGTATTAGGGCGTTCTATTGGGAGCCCTTATTGGATACGGCTTGTTTTGAAAATCTCAAAATTATAGGGCTGTTGGTGATGCAAATTGGATGATGCAGAAGAAAAACAGTCAGAGAAAGACGAAAGATACCTTTAAACAAGAGACTTTTAAAGATTATAGCGAAACACACCGTTTGATAACAGTCTATAATAATGCAAAAATTCTCTGATGAAATCTGGGCGCAAAAAATCCCTTACCGCACCTATCATTAAATACGATTTTTCATATTCTGTCAACAGCAAAACGATTATTTTCCCTTTTTTATTGCGGCAAAAAACATTCTCTCCTTTGATAAAGGAGGGGGAAAGGTGAAGGGAGAGGGAAGAATTGTGGTTTTGAAATCCGTGGTATTTTATTGATGGAATTAGGAAGGCGATGGTTGGAAGATGTTACGGGGGCAAAGCTTAGGTGTTGCGCAGGGGATTTCCCGTGGGGGATGACTTAAATGGGGGCTCGTGGGTGGTTAGAGGTGTGATGGCTCTTCGAATGGCTATAGGGGGCTCTAAAGGTTTCTGTATAAAGATGTATTGATTACCATAAATGCTTTTCCTTCTTTGAAAAAGGAGGGAGCAAGGTGAAGGGAGAGAAGAGAATTGTGGTTTTGAAATCCGTGGTATTTTATTGATGGAATTAGGAAGGCGATGGTTGGAAGGTTTTGCGGGGGTAAAGCTTAGGTGTCGCGATTGTGTTGGCGATTGGGGCTATGCTGGCTGTCGTATTAGCGGTGGCATGGTGGGTGGATGGTTACCGGTATAAGTTGTTGATGATGGAGGAGATTGTTGGTGGGGGCTTTTTCTTTCGTTTAAGGGATGATGCTTTTAATTTTGTAAAAAATCAATGGGGTGTTTTAATGGTAACATATTGATTTATAATGATGTTTTAGTCGTTATTGATCTTGAATGAGAAATCTAGATTATGCTGCAATCAAAGCCATGTCTCTTGTCTGTCATAAGATCAGGAAAGCTGTGTAGAATTGTACAAGAAAAGACGCACAATGACGATAATGAATTGTCTCAAGAGCTAAGGATATCGCGATATTGGGGGAAAATTGGATGATGAGGGCTGTTTGTTACAATAGGGGTAATGGGGAGGGGGTGTAATAGGGAGGGGAGGGTGATGGGGAGAAGGTTGCTGTATGAAGAGGGGGAAATATTTATCTTGTCCATGTCGTGAAATATGTCGTGAAATATTGTCCTTTGAGGCATGGGTAGATATATCGTTTGAGGTATGGTGATAAGTCTCTTTGACAGGTTGAAGCGTTTTTTAAGGGCTTGGTGGATATTTTAAAGCTTATTTGTTGTGTGCTTTAAGCTCGTCAATCCCATGAATTCTATGAAAGGGCAAGTCCAGTGGATCTCAAGTGTAACTTGTCAAGAAGGATTGTCTCTTTATAACGGAGCTGGTTACAAAGAGGCATGTTACAAAGGAGGGTTTTAGAATCTTTATCCTGTGAGGGAGAGAAAACGATGGGTGTTTTTAGCCAATGATCTTTTTGCTAGAACAGTCAAAATGTTTATAAAGGGCATCAAGAATAATACGCAACGAACCAACAAGATTAGGCAGCGGTTGATCTTCTATAACAAGATATTGTAATGCCGCATGAAAGTTGTGTTGACGATGCAAATATTGTGCTTCTTTAATCGCTTCTTGCATATCTTCATAGCAATTCGTTGCTCTTTGAACCCATTGCTTTTTTGTTGTCTCATCTGATGCGCTGTGCGTAAAACCATCATAATAGCCGTTTGGTAAACCTTTTGCACATAAATAGTCGTTTCTGATTTGCAAGTATCTTTGCGCCGTGTCATATTGCTCCTTACTGATGCCTGATGAATCCCCTTTATAGCCAAGCAAACAAAGACGCCCAATATAGGTTCCAACAAGTGGATTTTTCGCTTCTTCAAGGCTTAAACCAAAGTGTTTTGCACGCATTTCAATCGCAGATTGAAGCGCAGATTCGCTGGGGCTTTGGGCACGTGAAATACGGCCATTGGGCTCTCTGAGTTTGCCTGTTATTCTCGGTCTACCGCGTTTTTTACGTATTTTCATGAACTTAACCATTTAAATGAAAAATAAACTGTCTGTTGATGGGGGACAGTGATGTAAAAAGCACTTTGAGCAAATACTAGGGGGAGCAAATACTGTGGGAATATGAGCCGTTGCAGATCAAAGGAGAAACGGATACTAAAGGCGTCTTTCAGCACAAAGAACAGCAACGGTGTGGGGCGAAAAAATCATCTTTAAGGTGTTTTTTACCATTTTTATCTTATCCCTATCAGTCTTATTTCTCGCTCCTATCATGCTTATTTTTTCATGGATAGCGGGTTATTTGCTTTCTAAAGATTTCTCAACCTTTCTGGAACAGTTGAAAATAAACTTTTGTCACATGTGAATAAATAAACAAGAATGATGTTTTATGGGTATGTCGTTATCTTTCTAATAGGAAGTCTTTTCTAGTAGGATTATTTGCTTTCTTTCTCATGAGCGCTTCGTGGAAACTTTTCAGTTTTACCTTTGAAAAGTCATTGTTTTTATTATCCGTGGATTTTTATCATCCGTTGAGCTTTGTTATTGGGAGGTATATTGGGGTTTTCTTATTGGGCGCTGTACCAAGATGTCTGATGTAGATTAAGCTGCAAAATATATCTTTATCTTTTATAGAGGATTTTATCTTTTTTTGAGCGACACAGAGCTTAAAAAACAAACTTTTCAATGTGCTTATAATAGCATAAGATCCTTATATTTTCAAATAAAATATGGTTCATCAGTTCAAAATAACAAAATAAACTGTGGAGGATCAAGCAATTTACGGTAATCTTTTATAGAGGATAAAATTTTTTCATTTTGCTGTTTTAATGGATTTCATAAAAAAGGGAGGTGGTCACTTAAATGGTTAAATGACGGGATGCAATATCCAAAGAAGCTTTATAAGCGGCAGGTAGCTTGATAAAAGAGGCGTTTATTAAGAAATGCTTTTATAAAGGTGGGGGCTATGAGGTGTAAGACATTTCTTTTTTAATTTTAAAATAGGGGCTTTTTGAATCAAGAAATTTTAAAATGAGAATTGAAAAATTGCAAAGCTGCTGTGGGCGCATTTTAGATAATCGGTTGTTTGGTTTGGTCTGTGGGGCGTGCTTATTGCTTCACGCTTTTGTTTATCGCGTTCTTGTTTCTCACATTCTAGGGGCACATCTCTTACGTCATACACAATGCCTCAAACGGAATATACTTATTGCGGCATATTCACGCGCTTGTTTTTAAGAGACATCTCTTACATGTGCTCGAGCCCATTTCACGACGGTGGCTCAAGAAGGGCATCTATGGTAAAGCTTTCATGATAATATAACTTTATTAAGGATCA
This sequence comes from Bartonella sp. OD88NMGDW, assembly GCF_042193775.1. Lineage (NCBI taxonomy): Bacteria > Pseudomonadati > Pseudomonadota > Alphaproteobacteria > Hyphomicrobiales > Bartonellaceae > Bartonella > Bartonella sp. OD88NMGDW. The sequence goes on from NZ_JBHIMA010000003.1 coordinate 179,716, forward strand.
TCATTTTTAGGATTCATAAAAGCGTAAGCTGGTATCATCGCATATTTTGCCAATCCCCAATATGTATTACAAGCTCTTGGCATTTGAGACGGTTTATAAGAGGCATTTTCATTGTACAATTTCACTGCGCATGGCTCTCCCACTTTTTACGTACAAGCAAATAAATTTGATTGATTCAACAGGGGATAGATTTGAAATGAGAGAATCTTACAGCATTTTGGATGTGTTGATTATCAAGATACAAAGTGCTTGTGAAAATGTTTTTCATCTTGTTATGCCATAAAATACTGTCATTTGAGGCGGATATAGGAAGGTTTATGAGGCATTGTAACTTTTGACGCATTAAGTGTTAAAAATTAGGGTGCCAATGTTAAGGAAGGACTTTTGTTAAGGGAGAAGTTGTTCGTAGAGCGCTTTATGCAAGTGGAACCCATAAGTGCTCAGCAGGCGGAGTGCACTTAAGAGCAATGGGATTGTTGACAAACTGAGGTGGGTTTTAAAATCTTCATTCTTTGAGATGAGCAAGGAATATCATCATCCTTTGCTTTATATATACTCGGCTTCATTTAAGCGGTGAAAACACTGTCGTTTATGGTGGGCATGTCAGTTTTCCACATGAGATGTTTTTTAGATTAAATATTTGTTGGATTTTTGTAAAACGGTGTCTTTTAGGGTTTGTGTGATCGATAAAGAGAGGAAAAGGGGTGTTTGGGCTTGTAAGCGCGTCATGTATAAGCGCGTATAGGGTACGTGAATAAAATATTTATAGGGGATTATAGTGCTTGCTTTACTCTGAGAAGAGTGCTAAGCGAATTTACCGCGCTGGTGGCGTGCTATCAAATTTGAAGAGTGGGAATTTTAAAAGTGGGGGAGTATCCGTATGATCGAAGATAAATCACAACACCAATCTGCCCATGAGGGAAATAAGGCTTTTGTATCACAGTCAGTGTTGGATCAATCGGCAACTTTCAAAAAATGGATGATGCTTTCAACAGGCGATTACGTCATCATTTTGTGTTTGGCTATCCTCTTGTTGGTGCTTTTTTCCGCGACTGTCTATATGGAGCCTTTGGAATTTTTTCATGTTATATCCAAAGAACAGCTCCAAGCACTGGGACAAACGAAACAAAAAAGTTTTCAGGAAATAATTCAGGAGAGCCTTGCACATCCTTTTAAAAATCCTATCATCGAGCATTTGCTTGATGCGGGGTGGAATAGTGTTTGGGCTTTTTTATGTTTCTTACCGCAAATGATTTTTTGTTTTCTTTTTGGTTTTTTTCCGCTCTTTTTTGTCTTTAACGCCATATTTAAACGGGATGTGAAGGAAATGATGAAGCTGTGGGAAACCTTGCCAGAGCAGCAACAGCTAAACAACCAATCTCTGACAGAAGACTATAGGAGGGGAAAGTGACCGCTTCTTTAATCATTGGAATGTTGATCGCCGTAGGGACGGCAATTTTTATTTGTTCTGCAATTTTTATGGTATTCCTTTCTACCATGGTGACAATCGTTGCACTTTATTATTCGTTGATAAAACGGACAATCTTGTTATTGGTGACGCAGCGAAAATTAAAAAAAGGTGCAGCGCAGAATTTGAGGCATAATCAGGCAGAGGGTAGGGGACAGAATACAGTTCTTGCAACACAGTTCAGTGCCTTTTCTTTTCAAGAATCTTTGCTTCTCTCAAAAAAAGATTATTTTATGATCTTTTCTATCGCTTTCGTTATGGTTGCACTTTGCACAGGTGTTGTCGTTTTTTCAGCTTTTCTTCCAAAATCTGCAATTTTTTTGCACAATTACGTGCCTATTATAGTGCTTCACATTATTGATTTTGTCATGAAACTGCTGTTGTGGTTCTGGGTATGTATTGTTGTTTCTTTACCTGTCATTTTAATTCTCCATAGTTTCCTTCAGTATGGCGTGCAAGAAACAGTAAAGGAATTAGAAACATTTGTTTGAGCAGAGGATAAAAATGATGATTTCACATCAATGCGATAGGGAAAAAAAGGGAGCATTATGATGCAGCATTTGGCTTTTTTAGGGGGCATCGTTATTGCCATTTTAATGGTTATGGTCATTGTTAGGCTTCCTTACCTGTTGATCAAACATATCAGGTTATCTTTTAAACTCGCTCAAGGCTTGAAAAAGAGTACGACGCAACAAAAGCAAGCCGTACAACAATTGCGCAATGATCGGGGAGAAATGAAAAGACACAATCTCGTATTTAAGACCCTTGATGCGAAAATGCGCTTTCTTAACTTCAAAGAATCTCTGCCTTTTTCTTCAAAAGAATGTAAAATAATCTTTTTTATCCTTATTCTCTTTTCTGTTTTGCAATCTGCTTGCTCTATCGCAAATTTTGTATGGTGGAAAAATGATAGCGTTGCCTTTATTATACAGCTGTTGAGCCTTCTATGGTTAGGGATTTTTCTCTTTTCTCCGATCATTGGGATCATGTGCATAAAGTTAACGAGAAAATTGAACAAAATACTTCCACAATTGGAAGAAGCGATAAAACAAAGCGATCAGGCAATGCGTATGCAGAATGTGGAAGGGGGACAAAATGACGAGTAGTCTTATAACATTAATAGCCATTTCTTTCCTGTGTTTTACGCTTTTAAATGTTTTAATATGGGTGCCGATTTTTATCATTTATTACGTGTTTATCAAGCGTGCGCGGCTTTATTGTCGCGTGAAAAAGGAACTGAAATGTGTGCTTAATGAACGCGATATTGCCTTAAAACAGATCTCCCCAAAATAAAAAAGCAGCAGAATGTTTGATAAAAAACAGCTTTCTCTTGTTTGGCAAGACTATAAAAAAATATTTTATATTTCTACGGTCATAGTGACAGCTCCAATAGTTATAACGGTTGTCGTTCAGATATGGAGAGGAAGGGACTTTGTTTCTCTTGTTGTATTCGAGCCACTAGCATGGATGCTTGCCTGTGTTTTTTTATTCTTACCGATTGTTTTTATTATGCGTTTTATCGTGACACGTCAGTTGAAGAAAATGATAGGGCAATTGGAAGAAGAGGTTGAGCAGAAAAAAGCTCTCGTCATATTATACGATGTGAATGAGGGGAAAGTGAGCGAGGGGACAAAGTGAAGAAAGGCTTTTGTTTGAGTGGGGCTTTTGCTTGAGCGGGTGCGGTGACAAAGTGAAAGGATGCCATAAGCCTTGCCTTTGATATGTTCATTAAGAAGCATGGGGTACACTTCTCGTTTTGTGCTTTTTTTATATTTGTGCTGTGTTTTGAAAAGAATTGAGGCTTTTGCTTGAATGGGGCTCTTGCTTGAATGGGGCTTTTGCTTGAGCGGGGTTCTTGTTTGAGCGGGTGCGGGGGCAAAGTGAAAAGAGGCTTTTTTTGGGTTTTACTTGCTGTTGCTGTTTTCTTTAAGAGAGAAAATCTTGTAACTTATTTTCTTTTTATCAAGTATAAAAATGTGTCTTACCAAGCGATATTGAGAGCGAAAAATCTATATTAAAGCACAAGATGCGGCGGTGGTGTTTGGGGCAGAAAAATCCATTTTCTGAGAAAATGGAGAGGCAAGGCGCATAAAGAAGGCGTGCCAAAAGTCCAAGTTTTTGATCAAGACGTTTTGCTCCATGGAAAGTGCAATAGTGCTTTTAAAGAGCTTGGGGTGGAGGGGAGAAATTGAAAGAAAAGGGGGCATCTATTTATTTACGAGACCGCGAGGGGCAGTTTCTCTTTCTGGATGAAAAAGGTTTTGTGCAATTTGATTATGGAATTGTGGGAGGCGCTGGTATACATGCTGCAGCTTGCCAAAAATTAATCCTTATCATTTTGGGGCTTTGCTAGATTGACAACTGAGCTTTGAAGCAAAGGGGTGGATTTTAAGGCAAAGGAATTGAAAATTTTTGAGGAAAAGGTAAGCGCCCAGTGATTACACCGTGTGCTTGAGGACGCTTTAGATAAGGGCAATGACTGAGGTTGATCTGGGAATGAGGTTGATCTGGGAATGAGGTTGATCTTGGCCGCGTGTTTGGGCTTTCAATAGAGCACCATTCTTTGGGAAAAGAAAATTGTAGCCCCCCCCTCAGTTGACTTCTTATTTGCTGCGCACCCTTGGGGTTTTGGCATTGCTTGCTGATATTAACACTTGATAGCTTTCTCACAAAAGCTTTATGGAAGGTGAGAGGCTGGGCTTTGAAAAAATATCAAAAAAGTCCATTTGGGCGGCTTTTTGGGTGGTTCAAATCGTCATAAAGACAAAGCAACTTCGTTACGATTTTTTTGCATCAGTTGGCTTCTTCTTTGCAAAGAAGCTTATCTTCCTGAAAATAAAAAGAGCAGTGATTAGAATTTTAGAGCCTCAGACCCAAATTTGTGCAATAGAAGAAGATATTTGTATGAACATTTAATCGACGAGAAAAGAGAAGCCTTAGGACAACAGAGGATACACTGTGCGTGATAAAAACATGATGTTTGAAGGTAATGGAAAAAAATGCAACTCTGATATTGTCTTTATAAAAGATGAGGGATACAAGCGCTTGATATTGATGAACCCTCATTCATTGTGAGGACGAAAGCTTCGGTTCATGAAAATGGCTTAAAAATTGAAACAAATGAGGGATAAAAAATGAGGGGCAATGGAAAAAATGCATCATTGGACGAAGAGCCACGGTCGTTTTCGCTTGAAGAAGCGTTTTTGACAAGCAAAAATTATAAAGTCATCTTTTGCATTGCTTTCATTATTAGCGCTTTTAAAGTGGCACTCGTTATATTTTTTGAGTGGGATTTGACAGAGTGGTCGAATTATATTCTGTTCATTTTAACATTAATATTGGGTTTTATATCAACGCTTCTTTTTGTGCTTATTCCTGTTGCCTTTGTGGTCCGCATCATTTTTACGCGTTTGTTGAAAAAAAAGATCAAGCAGTTGGATCAAGAAATCTGGCAGCGGAGCAAAACCGCTTCTCAACAAAACAGCGCGTGAAGGGAGGGCAGAAAATGATAGATATTAAAATGATAGATATTATTGTTGTACTCTCGTGGGGTGTGGGCTTGACGCTTTTCACGCTGCTTTCTGCTGTGGTCACGATGTTCATTTGGGCATTGTATTATTCTACTTTCAAGCGGGTGAGACTGTATTGCCAAGTGACAAAAGAATTAAGCCGCGTGCTTGAACAACCTGTTGCTTTTGAGCCGTCTAGTGGAGCAACGCCGATGATTAAGCCGTTATCTGAGGAAAAAGAGTTTACAGAGTTTTCTCTTTCTGATGAGGAAATCCTAACGATGGAAAGTGCAACGGCGCTTTTAAAGAGTTTGGGGTGGAGGGTGGAAATTGAAGGAAAAGGGGATCATTTGGCCACCTATTATTTACCAGATCGTGAAGTGCAGTTTCTTTATAATGCTGAGAAGGGGTATCCGCGATTTGATTGTGCAATTGCGGTGGTTTCTGGTATCCATGCGGCGGCTTGCCAAACGATAGACCCTTATAATTCTGGAGGCTTGATTGCTCTCGAATTGAGTTTTGATGTGAAGGGGTTGGAAATTTTTGAAGAAAAGGTAAGTGCCCAGCATTTACGCTGTGCACTCGAGAAAGCTTTAGAAAAGGCAATGACAGAGGTTGATCTTGGCAATATGCTTCGCTCTCAATATCGTATCCTTCCTTGGGAAAACAAAGTTGTGGTCCCTCAGTTGGCTTCTTATTCGCTGCGCTATCTTGCAGCTTTGGCATTGTTGGGTGATGTTGAAACCTTACACGCTTATCACAAAAGCTTTCTGGAAGGTGAGAAACTGGGCTTTGAAACAAGCATCGAAGAGGAGCATCTGGAACGCGCGATGATAATCGCTAAGGCGGTAGAAAAGACAAAGCAACCCAGTTACGATTTGCTTCAACAGGCGGCAAAGGATTTTTCCATGGAGGTGGAGAGCTATGAATATTTTAGAGCCTCAGATCCTAGTTTGTGCAATAGAAGAAGAGATTCTTATGAAAAATTGATCGAGGAAAAAAGAGAAGAATTAAGACAACAGGGATATTTCGTTTACGAAAAGGACGCGATTTGTGAAGTTGATGGAAAAAACTATCGTCCTGATATTCTTTACATAAAGGATGGGGAGTTAGAATATATGGATGTAGAAATTAGGATTGATGAAAAAAATTATTGAGAGAAAATAAAGCGTTTAGATAAATTAAAAAGAGCTTAAACCTAAAAATAGAGCGTAAAAAGCGCGAAGTGTAAAAGCAGAGGGGATCAATGCAGGAGAAAAATGCGCCATTTGAAGAGTCTTTCTTTTCATTCAAAAAATTGACGGTGCCTTCAGTGGAAAGGCGTAAAGGGGTGGGGAGTTGTGAAATAATAGGGCGTTCCTTTTTCACTATGTTTTGCACATGTCTTATCATGATGGCTTTAGAAGTTCCTGCGGGTGCAAAATCTCTGGTACAGCCGTTGCAGTGGATAAGATGGGAAGGAATTGGTTCTTTTATTTTTCTCTTGCCGGTGTTGATTTGGTTTTGTCTTCTTACACCTCTTCCTATTTTGTGGGGGCTGCGCTCCGTTAAAGAGCGTAAATTGGAAAAAATAAAGCAAAAATTGGAAGAAGAAATAAAGCAGCAGGAGATTAATCAATGAGGTTATACGCATGAGGAGTGAGGCCGCGGTTTTTATTTTGTTTCTGCCAATTGGATGTTTTCTTCTAAATGCAGTTACAGTTTTTGCTATTTTTGTGAATATGATTATTGTGGCGCCTTATTATTCTTTAATCAAGCGTTTGAGGCTCTATTACAGAGTGAAAAAACAAAGACGTTTGATGAAAGAACAGCCGCAGCATTTTTGTTTCTTTGAAAAAAGCGGAAAAGGGAAAGAGAGAGTGCCGCAAAACTTAGCACTAGAAACACAGATAAGTTCTCATTCGTTAAAAAAATGGCTCGCTTTTTCACGCAAAGATTATATCCTCCACGCATGCCTCTCTTTCATTATTATGTTTTTCAAAGTTTATGTCTATGTGATTTTCTTTAAAGGGATCGATGAGATAGATGAGAGCAGATTTGAATATATTGCCATTCTCTTGTTTTTCTGGTTTTTTTTATCGGTATGTATTTTTGCAACGATTCCTGTTGTTGTGATCCTTCGTGAAATTTTAACTCATCGATTGAAAAAGAAGATTCAGCAATTGGAAGAAGTGACTGAAGCAACCCAATCAATCAATTTATAAAGAGAAGGGAATAAAATGCATTACGCAATGGCGGCAGCTTACACGCTGATTTTGATCATTCTGCTGGGGGGTATTTTTGATTTGTTCTTAACAATACCCATTGTGGCACTGTATATTTCTTTTATAAAGCGTTTGATATCGTATTACAAGGTTACGCGGCAATTAAATGCAGCGCTGAAAAAGCGTGTGTAGCCCTCATGTCATGGGGGGAGATGTGAGTTTTAGATCATGCCATTGCTTCACGGCTTGGGAGGAGGGCATGGATTATTTTTTTCATTTTATGCTGATCTCTGTTTGAAAAGGCTGATGTCAATGAATAGGCTTGTAGTATGCTGGGGCTGTTTATCGGCAGTTTGCTTTTTTTCTGTGAATTTACAAAATCGTAAAAACGTGTAACTGTAAAGGCGCAGATGTGTGGTTGGTGAAGAACCGTGAGGGTTGTGGGGCGGTTGGGATAAAGAGGGAGCCAATGGAGGGGCTGGATTGTAAAATGCGTCAAAATTGGAATGGGGAAATGGAGGGCGTTGGGTGAAAAGGGCTGGTGGCAAGTAATAGGCTGGTGATAGGCTTGTAGTATGCTGGGGCTGTTTATCGGCAGTTTTCTTTTTTTCTGTGAATTTACAAAATCGTAAAAACGTTAAACTGTAAAAGCGGGTGTGGTTGCTCAAAAGCCGTGAGGGTTTTGGGGCGGTTGAGGAGAAGAGGGTGCCAATGGAGGGGCTGGATTGTAAAATGCGTCAAAATTGGAATGGGGGAATGGAGGGGAGTTTGGTGAAAATGGCTGGTGGCAAGTAATAGGCTGGTGATAGGTTTCAATGGGGCTGTTTATCGGAAGTTTTCTTGCTTTCTGTGAATTTATAAAATCGTAAAAACGTGGAACTGTAAAGGCGCAGATGTGTGGTTGGTGAAAAGCCGTGAGGGTTTTGGGGCGGTTGGGGTAAAGAGGGTGCCAATGGAGGGGCTGGATTGTAAAATGCGTCATTGGAATGGGGAAATGGAGGGCGTTGGGTGAAAAGGGCTGGTGGCAAGTAATAGGCTGGTGATAGGTCAGTGATAGATTTGTGATAGGCTGGTGATAGGTTTCAATGGGGCTGTTTATCGGCAGTTTTCTTGCTTTCTGTGAATTTGCAAAATCGTAAAAACGTGGAACTGTAAAGGCGCAGATGTGTGGTTGGTGAAGAGCCGTGAGGGTTTTGGGGTGCTTGGGATAAAGAGGGTGCGAAGTACGTTGAAGTGTTTTTTTTAGGAGCGCATTGAAATTTCTTTAAAAAAGCTTGTCGAGTATAAGTCATGACGGGACGACTATGAGAGGGAAGTCAATTCGAACCTGCTAAAATTTGGACTGCTGAAAGAGAAGATTTTCGTGGGAACCTTACGTTGCGTAGAAACCATTGTTCCGTAGAAACTGTCGTTCTTGGAGGTGTGGGGAGAAAGGTCAGTTTTAAAATAGACAAAAAATTCTAAACACAATTTGCTGTTTTAAGCTTTATACTATGACGCCTTATAAGATTATGCTGTCTAAGTCGCGTGAGAAGAGAATAAGTCCGTGTGAATTTTATAAACCGTCAGAGGGGGATAAGTCCAGGGGTAAAAAACGTTTGGTTTTGGGGCTTTTGATATAAGGATACTGTTTGAGAGGCGTAAGGGAGGGGGATTGTTCGTTCGCAAAGCCTATGATGTAAAGAGTATGGGCTATTCAAGAGGGTGTTCGGGTATGGATAGAGATTGAAGGGCATGGCTTCTTTGAAAAGCATAGGTACTGATCATAAGTTTTGTTTATTCATATGGTTTTTTATGGCATCCAGTACCTGTTGGCTTATCTCCTGATGAGTCAGCCATCGTGAACCTTTTGGGGTTGTTTTTTGTCCTAATTGAATGGGGATAAAATCAACCTTGTTTTTGCGCGCGCATTCGAGGACCATTTGATCATGCGTGTTGGAACCAAAAATATGAAGAATACATGGCGGTTTAGGCAAAAGAGCTAACTGCTCAATTAATGCGCAAGAAAATGCATGGGCGGACGAATGAATCCATAATATGCAATATTTTAGATCATGCCATTGCTTCACAGCTTCTAAAAATTGCGCCTTTGATGCCGCACAATCATAATTCAATGGCACACACATATGCTGTTTTTGCAATGCCTCAAGCTGGACTTTATGGGAAAGAAAGCGTGCAGCAATAATCACTTCTTGCGGCTCAAGTGACTGACACAAAGGCGCAAGCATCCCTGTGCCCCCTACCACTAGATAACGATAGTGCGCATCCTTTTTTTTCAAGTCCCCTCCCTTATTGCTTTAAATCACACCACGGTGCTTTAAAAATGTACACATTTCATCAGCAAGCCTTTCACAACGTGTTTGTATCTCTTCACTGATAACTTTCCAAGTACGACCGTCATCATCTGAGGAAAAATCTTCGGGGGAAGAGGCGATTTGACATTGGAGTGCATAACCATAAAGCGTGCGCACCAACGGCAATAAATGTTCACACGGTTGTGCGCATTTTTTGGCGGTACTTCCATGAGAGATAAGCCCAACAGGTTTATTTAAAAAGGCATTATAGCTCAAATTATCAAGAGCATTTTTTAAAACACCCGAATAAGACCCTTGATAAACGGGGCTTGCTAGAATAACGCCATCAGCCGCTGCAATGGTTTTTACAAACTCACGAACCGCAGCACTTGGATTAGCCTCTACCTGCTGATGATAATCTGGATCTGTTATCGGCAACGGTTGTTCACGCAAATCAACCCAATGAAGTGATGCACCCCGCTTCATGAGGCAATCTGCTAAATAACTGGCTAAAGTTCGTGTTAATGAAGGTTGACGCACAGACCCCAAAATAATTGCTATATTCAATAGGATTTTCCTTTATCTTTTCCAGACAAGCCTATAACGCAAGGCTTATAAAGAATTGTGAGTAAAATGAAGCGATCATTATGCTGTCCATAGAGAGCAATTGTGATGATACCGCATAGTTATAGAATCAATCCATGCTAACAAGATTGTTGACAAAACAACACCTCAAACTTGAAGAGAATGTTAGTGCTTTCATTAATATTAAAACGCGTGATCTCAAAAATAGTGGCTGTCTCACTGTGTTAGAAGCGTTTTTATGAATATATTCTGAGCTATTGGCTTGCAAGATCCCCAATGAAAAATGGAAGATATCGTCATATTTTGATTTATAATGATCATTGATCCTTTTTAATTGGAATAAGAGAGTTGTAAGATTTTCTCATTTCAAATGCTCTTATTGCGCGATCATTTGCGCATCAATGGAAGTGACTTTTTTCATGTCTTAAATGGGGGGGCGGAAAACAGGGGGGGCGGAAAACAATTGATAAAAGAATAAAAATGCTTCTATCTTTTCAAGAGATAAGGGCTGTTGTCGAAGCTAGATATGGCTGTTGTAGGGCGCGCGGTATGGCTGTTTGTAGGGTGCGGGCGGGTATGGCTGTTTGTAGGGCGCGCGGTATGGCTTGTCGTAGAAGGGGTGGTGGGTATGGCTGTTGTAGGGGGCAGGTTTTGTTGTAGGAGAGCGCGCGCCTAGGGTAAATGGGTAATCTCGTAGAGGAACGAGTATGGCTTGTCGCAAGGGGAGGGTCTGGGTATCGTAGATGCGGTGGGCGGCGCATGTGAATGGTGCTGGGTTATACTTTTTATTGAAACAATAGGGGTGATAGAGTTTATAGTAAGGGGGATATATTCATGAGGGCGCTATTGTTATCCCCTTCATGGGTGCTGTTCATGAAATGGGGTGTACGCGCGTTGGTTTAGAAGTGTTGAGAGGTGTTTCTTTAAAACAAGCACGTGTATTGGCAAAAGTATTGGCAATATAAATATACAATACGAGTGTTCTCTGGGGTATTCTGTCTGACGATAATGGACGGAATTTTACTTGAGAGATTGTTTGTGTCCTTATAAAAGCCAAGGACAAACAGTTGTATAAAAAGGAAGAGCAAATGAAGGGGGAAAATTCCACATTTTATAACAAACTGTGCTCTGTTCTTTTTGGAAAATCATCTCGTTCTTATAAAGATCATATTATCATTTGTCTTATTTCTATCCTTATTGGGATAGGTCATAAAGCTCTTTTGATCCCATTAGAATCCAAGTGGTCGTTGAGTGTATCGCAGGATAGCACTCTTTTGGCGCTCTTTGTGCTGCGTGAAGTCATCATGGTGTGTGTTGTTGCCTTGATGCCTGTTTTATTGGTGCTTTATCTGATCTTAACGTATTTGTTGAAAAAAAAGATTCAGCAGTTAGAAGAGGTTATCCAGCAACGGGGTCACATAACCGATCAACAAAATAATCCGGTAAAAAAGGATAGAGAAAAAATAAGCTGTTTTTTTATCGTATACTTTTGGTTGATATTTCTGCTAGAGGTCTTTTTTCCTGCGGGTGTTGTCATGCTCATTTTAGAATTTTACTATTTTGTTTTCAAGCAGGTGAGAACGTATCGTAAAGTGAGACGGGCATTAAAACGCGTAAGATAAAGAGAGTGACAAGGCGCTGTTGTAGCTATCGTGAGGGGGAAGAGGCAATGTTTGGAAGCTCGTGACATAGAGAAGAGGGGCTGAATGGTTGGAAAATCATCAGGCAAAGAAGAGAGTCTATTTTCTTTTGTAATGAGGAGGAGGCTGCTCTTCATCATTTGGAAGAGCAACCGCGCTTTTAGAAAGTTTGGGTTTTTTGTTGAAAATAAGGCAAGCGCTATGCATCGCACTTTTAGTGGTTCTTAAAAGAGCGGGCATGAGATAAAAAAATGTATTTTTCATAAAAAAAGGAAGAGCAATGAAGGGGAAAAATTCAGCATTTTATAATGGACTACGCCATTTTTTCGAAAAAAGTGTTTTTTCTATGCGAGAGCGTGTTGTCATTTGTTTCCTCTCCCTCATTATTGAGCTATGGAACAGGATTTTCTTTCTTGAGCTGTGGAACAGGATTCTCTCTCTCTCATCCTTGGATAGCAAAGAGTACAACATTTTCTCTCTTGAGTTATGGAACAGGATTTTCTTTCTCCTATCCTTGGGTAGCAATGGAGAACGGACAGGGTGGTGGGATACACCTCTTTTTCTCTCTTTGTATGCGTTTTGGAAAGTTATTATAGTGTGTGTTTTGGTCTTGTTCCCAGTTATGTTGATACTCGGCATCATATTGTGGTTTTTGTTGGTAAAAAATATTCGGAAATTGAAAGGAATAGATCAGCAACGGGGTAAAATAACCGATAAAAAGGATCGGTATAAAGAAAGTGTGAACTGGAAAATGGACGATATTCTTGTCATGATATTTGCTTTCGTGCTTATGTGCGTGACACTGTGGGTTGCTTGTATTCCCATGATGATTTTAGAACTTTATTATGGTGTCTTTAAGCAGGTGAGAAAGTATCGTAGAATGAGACGGCTACTAAAACGCGTAAGATAAAGAGAGTGACAAGGCGCTTTTGTAGCTATCGTGAGGGGGAAGAGGCAATGTTTAGAAGCTCTCGTGACATAGAGAAGAGGGGATGGTTGGAAAGTCATCAGGCAAAGAAGAGAGTCTATTTTCTTTTGTAATGAGGAGGAGGCTGCTCTTAATCATTTGGAAGAGCAACCGCGCTTTTAGAAAGTTTGGGTTTTTTGTTGAAAATAAGGCAAGCGCTATGCATCGCACTTTTCGTGGTTCTTAAAAGAGCGGGCATGAGATAAAAAATGCGTTTTTCATAAAAAAAGGAAGAGCAATGAAGGGGAAAAATTCAGCATTTTATAATGGACTGCGCCATTTTTTCGAGAAAGATTATTTTTCTGTGCAAGAGCATGTTGTCATTTGTTTCCTCTCCCTCATTATTGAGCTATGGAACAGGATTTTCTTTCTCTCATCTTTGGGTAGCAAAGAGAACTTGACAGGGTGGTGGGATACACCTCTTTTTCTCTCTCTGTATGCGTTTTGGAAAGTTATTACAGTGTGTGTTTGGGTCTTGTTCCCAGTTATGTTTATACTCTGCTTCATATTGCGGCGTTTGTTGGTAAAAAATATTCGGAAATTGAAAGGAATAGATCAGCAACGGGGTAAAATAACCGATCAAAAGGATCGATATAAAGAAAGTGTGAAGTGGAAAATGGACGATATTCTTGTTACAATATTCAGTTTCGTGCTTGTGTTCGTGACAGTGTGGTTTGCTGCTATTCCCGTGGGGATTTTACAACTTTATTATGGTGTCTTTAAGCAGGTGAGAAAGTATCGTAGAATGAGACGGCTACTAAAACGTAAGATAAAGAGAGTGACAAGGCGCTTTTGTAGCTATCGTGAGGGGGAAGAGACAATGTTTAGAAGCTCGTGACATAGAGAAGAGGGGATGGTTGGAAAATCATCAGGCAAAGAAGAGAGTCTATTTTCTTTTGTAATGAGGAGGCTGCTCTTCATCATTTGGAAGAGCAACCGCGCTTTTAGAAAGTTTGGGTTTTTTGTTGAAAATAAGGGAAGCGCCATGCATCGCACTTTTCGTGGTTCTTAAAAGAGCGGGCATGAGATAAAAAATGCGTTTTTCATAAAAAAAGGAAGAGCAATGAAGGGGAAAAATTCAGCATTTTATTCAGCATTTTATAATGAACTACGCTATTTTTCTGGGAAAGATTATTTTTCTGTGCGAGAGTGTGTTGTCATTTGGTTCCTCTCGCTCATTATTGAGTTGTGCAACAGGATTTTATTTTTCCCATCCTTGGGTAGCCAAGAGAACTTGACAGGGTGGCAGGATACACCCCTTTTTCTCTCTCTGTGTGCGTTTTGGCAAGTTATTACAGTGTGTGTTTGGGTCTTGTTTCCAGTTCTGTACATACTCTTCATAACATTGTGGCTTTTGTTGAGAAAAAATACTCAAAAATTGAAAGAAATAAACCAGCAACGGGGTAAAATAACCGATCAAAAGGATTGGTATAAAAAAGGCGATAGAGAAAAATGGAGTGATATTCTTGTTACAATATTCGGTCTCGTGCTTCTGTTCGTGACACTGTGGGTTGCTTGTATTCCTATGATGATTTTACAACTTTATTATGGTGTCTTTAAGCAGGTGAGAACGTATTGCTGCTTAAGAAAAGAACTGAAAAACGTCTTGCAAGAACAGGATACAGCGTTTGAGAAGTCATGAGAGGGAAAAATAATGAAAAATTATGAGAGATTCAGCCTTTATAGGGATTGCTCTCTATACCATTTTGCCTCCGATATTTTTTGGTGCTCTTTCATGGGTTGTCCGTAAATATTGCTCTAAGGAGCAGTGTTGAGGGTGGCATTTATAGGGATTGCTCTCTATACCATTTTGCCTCTGATATGTTTTGGTGCTCTTTCATGGGTTGTCCGTAAATATTGCTCTAAGGAGCAGTGTTGAGGGTGGCATTGAGTGAAAGAAAAGCCGATTATGGATTAGTATTGATAAAAGCGTTATTACATGAGAGCCCATGGGGTTTAGAGCCTAGAGTGAGCGCTTGGGACTTACTTTATCGTTTGAAATGTGAGGAAGGGTAAAAAATGTCATTTTTAAGTAGTGTTAAGCTCTTTTGTCTTTGAGATGTTTTTTTGTCTTTTTAAGTAGTCTTTGCCAATTAAGAAGCACTTGCTAAGCCTCAACAGCGTTTTAGTATGGTGATATTGATACAAAAATTTATGGTATTTTGTGTTTTTCAGTCTGCTTCATAGAGATTTGGAAGTAAATCCGATGATGTAGGGGATGTAGGGTCATTTTCTTGAAAATAGGAGAATTTTTGGGAAAAAAGCTGAATTGTGGCTATCGGTTACAGATTGGCGTGGTTTGAAAATCTTCACTGTTTGAGGTGTGAGGAAGGTAAGAGGGTAGCAAGGTACCACGAATATTATTATTTTTATTATGACGCAAACCATAATGGCCTGTGTACTTTTCTTTATTCCGGTGGTATTTGGGTTTTGCATCATCATAATGCGTAAATTGGAAAAAAGATCTAGAAACGAGAAGAGGCAATCTCTGTGTGATAGCAAATAAGCTCTCTGTCGCACGGGTCTTTTCAAAGAGTGAGAGGGGAATACATGAAGGAGCAAAATTGGGCATCAGAGCAAGAAACGCATAAAGGAGCGCATTCTTTTTCGCTCCAGCAAGTGTTGCTCTCAGCAAAGGATTATAAAATTATCTTTGCTATTGCTGTTCTCATTATCATGTGGAAAATGGTTATAGAAATACCAGGTGTATTGAATTGGCAGCTGACAGGGTGGCAATATGTTGTGCATGCCGTTCTCTTTAAAACAACGGACATCATAACGGTTTGTGTTATTATTTTTATTCCGGTGATGTTATGGCTTCGCACCAAAGTGACGGGTGAGTTGTACAAAAATATTCAGAAACTAGAAGAAGCAATCTCGGTGCGAGAGCACATAAGCTCTCTGTCGCACGGGCTTTTTTAAAGACTGAGAGGGGAAAAATGAACAGTGATCCTATAGCCGTATTTCTATTAGATCCCGGATTCTGGGTGATGATTGTTATTTGCATGATCATTATCATGCTTGTTTTAGCTCTTTATACCTCTGTCTTTAAACGGATGAAAATGAATTTCCAAGTGAAAGGCGAGCTGGAAAGAGTGCTTAAAGAAAATGATCTTGCAACGCAGCAGTTTTGGAAAGATGAAGCCGTGGTGCAGAAGAGGCGTTTGCAACTAAAGGAAAAAGAGTTCTCTGCCGATTATGATGATGATGAAATTCTCACGATAGAAAGTGCAACGGGGCTTTTAAAAAGCTTGGGATGGTCGGTGGAAATCGAGGGAAAGGGAGATTATTTGGCAACCCTCTTTTTACCAGATCGTGAAGTGCAGTTTCTCTATAACGAGCAACGAGTGGAAGAGTTTTCGCCCTTTGATCGCGGACTTTTAATTATGAGCGGTATTTTTGCGGCGGCTTGTCAGACGATTAATCCTCATAATTCTGGGGTTGTGCCAACGGTATTTATGAATTTTGTACCCAATGGATTGGAAATTTTTGAAGAAAAAGTGAGCGTCCAGCTTTTAAAGAAAGCACTCGATAAAACTTTAAAATGGACAATGGAAGATGATTCTTTGCATGAAATGTTTCGCTCTCAATATGGTATTCCTCCTTGGGAAAAAGACTCTTTATCTTGGGCACCGGATGATGACATAGAGCTTGCACCTTATGCTTTGCTGCATCTTGCTGCTCTTGCCTTACTTGGTGATGTTGAGACTTTAGCTTCTTATGACGAAAGTTTTACGGCAGGGGAGAAGCTTGGCTTTGATGAAACCATTGAAAAAGTTCATTTGGAACGCGCTTTAATGATCGCTCAAGAAGTGAAAAGGGAAGCAAAGTTCAGTTACGATCTGCTGGAACGGGTTGCTGAGAAGTGGTCTATAGCCATGGACTATCAGCTTTTTAGAGTGAGATCTCCTAATACGTGTAATCAAAAACGCGCTTTTCATAAAAAATTAGTCGAGGAGAAAAAACAAGAATTAAGGGAACAAGGATTTGAAGGGGTGAGTGATGAACAGCTCGTGATTGAAGCAGAGGGGGTAAAACATGCTCCTGATATTACTTATATCAAAGATGGTGAAATCGCATTTATGGATATAAAAATTGATTAGTTTATTCTCCTGTTGAAGAAAAGTACCCTTATTTGAAAGAAGAAAAGCGTCATGATTGAGGCGCTTTCACACCTTTCATACCAGAGCAAAATAAAGTGCTCGAAAAATCAAGAATAATAGCCAAGATTTTAAAAAATAGACTGAAAATGGCTTGATCCTCAAGAATAGGGGAGAAAAATTGATTATAAATTCTGCTATCTTCTTAAAGACGGTTCCTTTGTTTTGTTAGAAAATGCTCATAAATTATCGCTTATTCAAGTGCTATGAGGGGGAAGTCCATTGACTAAAGCGCCTATGGAGGGAAGCTCTGTCGACTAAAGCGCTGTGGGGTGAGCTTAAAAGGAGAGTCCTCATTATTTGAGATGTGAGGAAGGGTAGAAAATGTCATTTTTGAGTAGTGTTAAGCTTTTTTACCTTTGAGGTGTTTTGGTGCTCTTTTATGGGTTGTCCGTAAATATTGCTCTAAGGAGCAGTGTTGAAGATGGCATTGAGTGGAAGAAAAGCCGATTATGGATTAGTATTGATTAAAGGGAATAAGAGCCCATGGGATTTAGAGCCTAGAGTGAGCGCTTGGGACTTACTTTATCGTTTGAAATTGCGAGGAAGTTCAAAGAATGGTTTTGCTTGTAGGGGGGCGCGGTATATGGGTTGTTTTCGTATTTTTAGGAGCCTTGTTCATTCAAGCTTTGAAATGAATCCTATTGAAGTGGGGTTGCAGGGTCATTTTCTTGAAAATAGGAGAATTTTTTGGAAGAACAAGAAGAACAAAAGGATTGTGGACCCTCATTGACTAAAGCGCTATGGGGAAGTCCGTTGACTAAAGCGCCTATGGGGGGGGGAGCTTAAGGGAAAAGCCCTCATTATTTGAGATGTGGGACAAGTAAAAAATGTCATTTTTGAAGGCGGTGATATTGAACAAATAAAAACACAATAAAAATTAAATTAAAACATCGGAAAAATTAAACTAAAAAAGGCCCCATTTTAAAAGGGCCTTTTTATTTAAATTTTACAATACACACAAAATGTATATAACCTTATTTTAAGAAATTTTTGTATCTTATACTCTAGCGGAAACCAGTTGTATAAAATATATAATAATTGATCCTAAAAAACCAGCTATTGCATTCAATAAACTTTTTCCTTTTTCGTATATATCGTTTATTGATGCTTGTTCTGAGGCGCTTCTATTACTGACTCTCAGTATATTCAATGTATCCGATGTGTCCCTTACTTGTTTAACAAACTGTAAATTTGTTTTCTCAATAGTATAAGGTGCAACAATAGGAGAGGGTTCTTTATTGACTATACGATCAGATTTTTGAATCGCGAGAGCTAAACCACTTGTAATTGCCCCCGCTATGAAAAAATATCTGATATTCATAGTTTTTTCTCCTATATTTATTTCGATAAATAAATATCGATATGTATCATACATAAATTCGATTTAAATAACTATAGTAAAAATACAACAGTCATAAAAAAGAATAAAGTTTGTCTATATTTTGACAAAATTTACCCTTAATTGCCTTAATGAATTCTTTCAGATTCGATTTTATGAAGGCGTAAAAAAGTTTGAAAGCTCTGTAGGCAAGTGGAATCCCATAAGGTGGGTGATACAATAGTTGCTAGCAAACTTCTTTTTTGTGCCTTTGACTAAGGATTCATAAAATGAGGGTTCATAAGAATGAAATACGATGAAAGTTGAGTAAAACCCGTTGAGGGGAAGGATGCACTCTTTTTGAGGGCGGAGTGCATCCTCTACAGTTTGGATACTTGCCTTATGA